>CAZTNS010000025.1:0-20797 GCA_964615585.1 uncultured Bacteroidales bacterium
GGTCAACTGTTGGTGCGGGGTTGACGGTTAAGTTCATAGCATCTTCGGCGGTACATCCGTTTACATCGGTTATTGTGACGCTGTAATCATCAGTTGTGGCGATGTCAATGGTTTGGGTGGTTTCGCCTGTGCTC
The DNA here is from genome assembly GCA_964615585.1 of uncultured Bacteroidales bacterium. Taxonomy (GTDB): domain Bacteria; phylum Bacteroidota; class Bacteroidia; order Bacteroidales; family ML635J-15; genus JAQIBY01. The sequence goes on from CAZTNS010000025.1 coordinate 135, forward strand.
CAGTCATAGTCAAAACCAGTTCCGGCATCAATGGTGACCGGCACATCATAATCGCAGTGTATCTGATCTGGACCTAAATCAACGGATGGATCGTGAACTGTTACAGTTACGGAATCTGCATCTGTAGCTTCACACATGGGAGCAAAGAAAATATCATCAATGGCAAAATCATTTCCACTGGCAACGGTATTTTGATTAACAATACAAATATCAATTTCAGTATTGTCTCCTGAATACCAAGGTTCATAGAATTGATTCCATTCACAAGTATTGGAGGAGGCGGGGAAGGGTTCTCCCAGCAGGTTACCATTAATAGAAAACTGTAAAATTGCCGGATTGTCAGGATGGACACTTGTTAGCCATGCAGAAAACACGTAATCTGTGTGAGGAATCACTGAAATGGTTTGGCACCAGACTTTTGTGTTGGCAATTTCCGTTCCATTGACAATCATCATGTTTTCATCGCCGGTTGTATGGTCACCACATTCTGCAAAGTTTCCATGATAATCATTCGGATTTGTTCCAATCATGAAATTGCCTTCGGGATACAGATCCGAACTGTAATTGTATTCTGAAAAAAAGTCTTGGTTTCCATCATTAAAATTCCAGTTTTGGATTAAATTGCAACTGACATCCCATCCTGACACATAATATGTTGTAGTAGTGGAAGGAGATGCAGTTGGGCTTTGAAGTGTTGGATCATTCAATCCCTCAGCAGGTGTCCATTCATACATTAATGCACCATTGGCTTCCAGTTGAACAGAGTCTCCCAGGCAAATATCGGTATCGCTGGTTATAATCTGCACATCCGGAATGGGACAGACTTCAAGGGTTACATTAAATGTATCGGAACATCCATTAATAATATCTGTGCCTATTACTGAATATGTTGTGGTTGCATCCGGAAAAGCCACAACAGTTTCTCCGGTTGTTTGATACAATCCCTGGGCAGGGGACCATGAATATGTATCAGCCCCGGAGGCCGTTAAGGTGACTGAATCTTCCAAACAGATGTAAGGATTGACCGGATCAACTGAAACGGTAGGTTGTGGATGTTCAATGACATCAGTATTCAGGACTAATGGGTCACATTGAGGGTAAAGGGAGTCGTAAATTACAACAGAATAAGGGCCGGGTGATGGTGCAAAATAATCCTGGTCAGTTCCTACAATATTTCCGGTGGAGTCATGATCGTCATACCATTCAAAGGAATAGGGGGGTACACCGCTCAATAAATCAACGTGTAATAATAACCCGCCTTCATAATCACAGTACTCAGAAGGATCAGGAGATATTTCAGCGGCAATGCTATCGTAAAAATAAACTCTTACCGTATCACAATATGTCAGGGAGTCCATACATACTTCAGCTTCTGCATCGCCACAAATTTTGTAATCTACATATTCAGGGGCGTCTTCGTCAGGTATAACGAGGGGGTCAGAGCAATCTGTACATGAAAGGTAGGATAAGTATTGTCCTCCACCGGTCAAATCTTCGTATGTAATTGTTCCGTCAATAGCACCTTCAACGGTGATCTGGGAATAGCAATTTTGCGTAGCAGCATTCAATCCTGAAAAATTTGGTTCGGGTACTGAGGTTATTGAATATTCATTGGAATTATTCCCGGGCTTGCAAAATGTCAGGGTATGAGGCCCTACGCCGGTTAGGCATATAGGTTCGCCAACTTCTACAGGTGGTCCGCAGTTAATTTGATAATACATTGACCCACCAGGTACTGCACCTGATGTAATATCAAAAATGATAGCAGCCGCATCAGAATGCAGAGTAATACTAAATTCTATGCATTTGTCAGCACCTGAATTGCCACAACAGTATCCATCCCTGATAACTTCGGGTGATTCCCATGTGGCATTGGGATCTCCAGATAAATCTACTTCAAAATAAGGGACAATATCATCACATAGTCCGGATTGTGAATATGAATTGTTAGTTGAAACAATAAATATTATAAAACTTAGTAATAAAAATAAAAAACCCGTTAGGAATGTTTTCGTCATTCTTTGGTACCTGGGGGCGCTATGTTTTTTATGAAATACCATTGTCTTTTATAAATAAATGGTGCTTTACCTTCTATTAATATATACGGAACATTCTAACGAAAGGTTGCTTTATTTTTTTAGTATTATTCTTATAATTTGAAATATATTGCTATACTATCGGAATCAAGTATAAATATGATACCATAAAATATAAAATTAGTAAAGTTTATTTTATTGGTATTATTGTGACTAAAAATTAAATAACAAATACAAAATACATAATATAAAAATACTTAAAGTTTTTTTTTAAAAATATAAACGCAAGCGCTATTAACTACTTTTTTAATAAAGGGGATTGATTATTCCCAATATTGAATTAAAATTGCTACAGGCCAGAATACATGAGATTATGTGCATAATATATATTTTAAAACATCCCTTTCATAACTTCAATTACAGCTTCTGCACCTTCACCAATTTCATAAGGTGTTGATGCCAGCATATAACATGGATTTGTAACAACTTTGTTTTTTTCATCAACGGTAATTTCGGTGGCTTCTTTATTTTCATGTTTTCCCCCCATATTTACAATTGCTTGTGCTGTTTCGGGATCATTTCCAATGGTAACTTTAGCTCCAAGGACTTTTGCAACAATGGCAGGCGCAATGCACAATGCTCCGATAGGTTTTTTAGCCTTGTGAAACGCTTTAATTGCATTTTCCACTACGGGATGCACGTTCATTTTGTCCCCTTTAAAGGCAAAATCAGAAAGGTTTTTTGCAGCTCCGAAACCTCCCGGAATTAATAAACCATCGTAATCATTGACATTTAAATCACCGAGGTCTTTAATGTTTCCTCGTGCCAGACGGGCAGCTTCAATAAGCACATTACGGCTTTCATTCATTTCATCTCCCGTAATGTGATTGATTACGTGCGCCTGTTTAATATCAGGCGCAAAACACATGTAATCAATTTCATTTTTGGCCAATGCATACATGGCCATTGTGGTTTCATGAATTTCCGAACCATCATAAACACCGCTTCCTGCAAGTATTAGGGCAATTTTCTTACTCATAATGTTTAATTTATTTTTAGTTTACTATAATCTGCTGAAAACTTCTTATCAAATGTAATGAAAAGAGGCTAAATTTCCAAAAATATTTATAAAAAAATGGAAAATATCGCCCAAAAATTATTTATTGGTAACTAATCAGTGTCAGTAAAAGTAGCTCCTCACCGCAAAGGCGCAATGTCGCAAAGGTTTGAAATTTGTAAATTGATCTGTTAACTGTCTATGTGACCAATTTTTCCATTTTCCTGCTCGACGGTTCCTGACTGCCCTGCCTGCAGGTTCACCACGCCGGCAGGTATGACAGACGGGTTAGCATTTCTGTGTCTCGCGGTTAAATTTTGTGCCTCTGTTTTTTAATTTTAGCACTGAGTAGTTACATTTATTGTTAACTTCGGAGATTTTAATATTTTTACACCATATATATAATGTGTATAAATGAAAAAGTTTTTCAGGTTTATTATAAGTAAGCTGTTTCTGTATAATTTCTTGCTGGCTGTGTTTATTGCAGCGGTGTTGGTTGGAGGGGTATGGATATTACTGCGTATTTATACCGATCACGGTGAAGCATTAACAGTACCAGATATTGTGGGATTACATGAAGCCGAAGCAAAAGATATTTGCAATCAAAAAGGGCTGCGTTATGAAATCATGGACTCAATCTATTCTGACGAGGTAGAACTGGGAGCCATAGCAGAGCAACATCCACCCGCAGGATCAAAAGTAAAGTCCAGAAGGCGTATTTATCTGATAAAAAATGCAGAACAACCAGAAACGGTACCGCTGCCGGACATTTATGATGTTTCATTCAGGCAGGCCAGGTCGATTCTTGAAGCATACGGACTACAACCCGGAAGGCTTGAATATATACCGGATATCGGTAAAAATGTGGTGTTACGCATGAAGGTAAATGGTGAAATAGTAAAACCAGGAAAATCGATTTTGAAGGGAGATACTGTGGACTTGGTACTTGGGCAGGGCTTGAGCGATGATAAAACTTATGTGCCCAATGTTGAAGGGCTTACTTTGGATGCTGCCACCACAATTTTGAATGACAGGTTTTTAAATGTTGGTGCCGTTTTATATGATCAAACAGTTAAAACTGAAAAAGATTCCCTTCAAGCCAAAATATTTAAACAGTATCCCCCGTTTTATACAATAAATCATGTGAATCTGGGTACTTTCGTGGATGTCTGGTTGAGTACTGATACCATGAAAATACCTGAATACGTTCCGGATTCTGTACTGATGGATTCAGTAACACCGGATTCGTTGAAAAATGATTCACTAATGAATATGCTGGAATATGATGAAGAAAATAATCCATAGTATTATTATATTGTTTTTGGTTATGGGAGCTGGTTATGGCCAGGAAAAGCTTGTTGATATTGATATCAATCCTGCGTTGAAACAGCATATCAAAAAATACCCTGAATGTTTTCAAAAACATGCTAAAGGGACGGATACGCTTGATTTGCCTTTTTTCGACGATTTTGCTGTCATGTCTGTTTTTCCTGATGCTGACAAGTGGCTGGATAAAGATGTTTTTATCAATAATCAGTGGGTGCTAAATCCGATGTCATACGGAGTGGCCAGCCTGGATATTGCCGATTCGCTTGGAAATATCCGGGCACTATCATCTGTGGGAGAGCCTTCTGATTACCTGACGTCTGTACCCATTGACCTGAGTTATGATGTAGCAGACTCCATTTACCTGAGTTTTGCCTATCAGGCAGGAGGAAGGGCAAAAGAGCCGGAGGAAAAAGATTCACTTGTTCTGGAATTTACAACTCCGGATACCACTTGGGTAAATATGTGGTCAGTTCCCGGAGGTGAATCAGATTCAATCTTCAATTATGTGCTTATCCCCATAACAGATTCGGTGTTTTTGAAAAAAGGGTTTAAATTCCGGTTTTTTAATTATGGTTCCACAGTGGCCAACTCGCCTGAGCCTTCATTCAATTCTAACAACGATGTATGGAACCTGGATTACATCTGGCTTGATACGGAGCGTTCAATGAATGATACACTCATCGAAGATGTTGCGTTCACCCATAATTTCACATCCTTGTTGAAAGGCTATGAACACATACCCTGGAAGCATTTTGTTCCCCGTGATTCAATGTTGATGCGGGATTCACTTACTTTTCAATACCGTAACAACGGCGAAACGGAAATACAGGTTGACCGGCAGTTTTTTATTTCTGACCTGTGGGGTAACGGTTCCCCTTATTCTGTTACCAATGACAATGAAAATATCTATGAAGAGCAATTTATAAGCTATACAAAGCCTTTTGATTATGTGTATGAATCCGATATGGAGGATTCAACCTGGTTTGAAGTGAAGGGTGTTTTGAAAACCGATACCGTTTCTGACAGGCGTATGTTCCGCTGGAACGATACCATATATTATCATCAAAAATTTGAAAATTACTATGCCTATGATGATGGCCTACCGGAGGCTGGTTACGGTATAGGCGGCGTAGGAACACATTCTGCTGCCCTGGCTTATCGTTTTGCACCATATCAGGCAGATACATTGCGCGGCGTATATATATATTTTAATAAGGTGTTGAATGATGCAAATCAGAAATATTTTTATCTCACAGTATGGGATGACAATGGCGGCCTTCCGGGAGATACTTTAAGAAAACAGATCGGTGTGAGGCCTGAGCATATTGACAGTTTATACACCTATAATTATTATGCACTTGATACACCGCTTTATATAGCCGATACTTTTCACGTCGGGTGGATAAAAACCACAGACGATATGTTAAATGTCGGATTTGACCTAAACAGGGATGCCAGTAATAACCTACACATTAATATGTTCGGAGATTGGCAGTCGTCAAGTTATAAAGGCGCTTTGATGATAAGGCCTGTATTCAGTGAGTATGAAGTAAAATTGGGCTTTGACAGCCCCGACAAAGAGCAAATATCCCTAAAAGAGATTCAACTGTATCCCAATCCGGCTACCACTACAGTTAATGTGATTGGAGATGCCGAATATGATACTTTTGAAATTATTTCATCTGACGGACGATATATTCAACGCGGTCTCAGTCAGGAGAAAATAAATGTTTCGGGGTTAAATAATGGTTTCTATATCGTTTTATTTTATAAAAACAACCAAATAGTTTCACGGCAAAAATTGCTTATCGGGCATTAATACATTTTCCGGATGACAGAAAAGCAAGACTATCAACACAGTGATTGTGAGGATCATGAAGGAGGGGAGTTGTATGAACATTACCAGTTTACCGCATCTTCCGGGTTGAATATCATACGCCTTGATAAATTTCTGGTTGATAAGATGGAAAACACATCACGCAGTAAAATTCAATCGGCTGCAGAGGCTGGAAATATTTTTGTCAATGATGTGCCGAAAAACCCGAATTATAAGGTAAAGCCCGGTGATGTTGTGAGCATCCGGCTTGAATACCCCCGCCGGCATGTGGAGTTGATACCTGAAGATATCCCGCTGGAGGTTGTTTATGAAGATAACAGCCTGATCGTGGTAAACAAACCCATTGGGATGGTTGTGCATCCGGGGTATGGAAATTATAACGGCACTTTGATGAATGCCTTGATGTACAGGTTTAAAGACCTTCCGATATTTCAGTCTGGTGAAGCCAGGCCCGGACTTGTACACCGGATAGATAAAAACACAAGTGGCTTATTGGTAGTGGCCAAAACAGAACAGGCGTTGCATCATTTATCAAAGCAGTTTTATGATAAAACATCCAGCAGGGTTTATCAGGCACTTGTATGGGGAGTGCCAACGCCTGAAGAAGGAACCATTACAGGCCACATTGGACGCAGTTTAAAAAACAGGAAGGTTATGCAGGTTTTTCCGGATGGAGATTATGGAAAGCCAGCGGTTACGCATTACCGGGTTATCGAAGATATGGGTTATGTCAGCCTGGTGGAATGCCGGCTGGAAACGGGCAGAACTCACCAGATACGGGTTCATTTCAAACACATCAAACATCCATTGTTCAATGATTTTGAATATGGCGGAGACAAGGTGTTGCGGGGCACTGTGTTTACCAAATACAAGCAGTTTGTGAAAAACTGTTTTAATATATTGCCCGGGCAGGTTTTACATGCCAGAACACTGGGATTTGAACATCCTGAAACCGGTAAATGGATGGAGTTCGGGGCAGCACCGGGGGATGCCATGCAAAGCCTCATCAATAAATGGAGGGAATACATTTCAAGTCGCTGACAGGCATAATCTATTCACACGGGAGTGATGTATCAGGCCCAAGGCCATTTTTTTCTTTTTTCAAATTACGGTATTTCTTCAGCAGGTATCTTTTAAATTCATGATCGTAATGATACAACAATGCCACTTTTTTGGTGGGCAGTACTTTTTTGAATTTTTGGTGATATGACTGCTGTATGTTTCCCTTCTCCGTTTCGAGTTGAATCAGTTTGTCAATCGTTTTTTCTATTGCTTTTTCGGTCAACTCAGATTCTTCCGGATCCAGTTGTTTAATAATATCACGGTGAGCCTGTGCATTTGCCTGCATTTCATCTTTGTATTCATTATAGACAGGCCAAAATTTTTGAGCTTCCATTACCGTGAGGTCAAGGTTACGTGTCAGATACGACACTTTTTCAGCTTCCATGGCTTCATGCCTGCAGTGCCTTTGTGCTTTGGTTGCCAAAGGGGTTAAAAGTAAAATTGTGAAAACAATAATAACGTATTTATTCATAATGCTTTGTCTTTATTCGTACAATAAATATTCAATATCTTCTTCCATAAGGTATGCTGTGATCATTTCTTCATTGATAGAGGTATTGCCTGTTGAATCCTGAAGGGCAATCATCTCTTCATAGATCATGTTCTCGCTGATGAATTCATATTCATAATACAATTCAGTTTCGGCGGATGCCTGCAGTTGTTTTTCCATGTCACGGTAATCTTTTGTAAAATGGTCCACACCAAATTTAAATAAAAATGCAAAGGCAACAAAAAATGCGATGAAATAGAAATACGGCTTCAATGATGCCAGTAAGCCCGCCGGTTTTTTCTCAATATCTGTATTCAGACGATCTTTTAACCTGGAAGGAAATGCATCAAAATATCCTTCGGGCGGATTGAAAGGGTTATTTTTTGTTATGTCTTGAAGTCGTTTCATTATGTGTTTGTTTGATCTGCTTTTTATTAAGATGCAAAAAGCAGCCTCGGGTTTAAAATTTATTCTTCATTAATGTATTTTTCAATTTTTTTTACAGCGTGATGATACGATGCTTTTAAAGCGCCGACGCTGGTGTTTAATATGTCAGCCATCTCTTCGTATTTCATGTTATCATAATATTTCATGTTAAACACCAGCCGTTGTTTTTGAGGCAGTTTCAACAACGCTTTTTGCAGGGTTTTTTGTGCTTCATCACCGTCAAAATAGGAGCCTGCCTGGATGTGTTGATTCAGTTTATCTTCGTAGGATATGGCAGAAAATACGTATTTTCTTTTTTGTTTTCTCAGGTAGTTGAGGGCTTCATTGACAGCGATTCTGTACATCCATGAAAACAATTTGGAATCTTCTCTGAAATTGTTCAGGTTTTGATAAATTTTGATGAAACTTTCCTGCAGGATGTCGTCTGTATCTTCATGTACGATCAGGATTTTGCGAATGACGTTGTACAGCTGTTCCTGATATTTAAGGACAAGGAAATGGAAAGCATAGTTTGGGTTGCCATGCCTGAATTTGTCTAGAATATCCTTATCGCTGAGGTGATCATCCATTAATTATGCTTTGCGTTTCAACGCTTTGTATGCTGCTTCAATTATATTTGATGTGTCGAGGCCATATTTTTTCAGCAGCTCATCGGGTTTTCCGCTTTCCCCGAAAAGGTTATCCACAGCCACCATTTCCACCGGACAGGGATGTTCTCTGCCCACCAATTGTGCTACAGCATCACCCAGGCCACCATTCATCAAATGTTCTTCTGCAGTTACCACCGCGTTGGTTTTGTTCACTGATTGTAAGATGGCTTTATTGTCCAAAGGTTTAATGGTATGAATGTTTATCAGGTTCACAGAAATATTTTTCTTTTGCAATGCTTGTGCAGCTTCAATAGCTTTCCATACCAGATGTCCTGTTGCAATGATGGTGATGTCATTGCCTTCATTCAGGGGCACTGCCTTCCCGGGGATAAAAACTTGATTTTCGGGTGTAAAATTAGGCACCTTTGGCCTTCCGAATCTGAGGTAAACCGGTCCTACATGTTTTGCGATGGCAATGGTAGCTGCTTTTGTCTGGTTGAAATCACAGGTATTTATGACAGTCATATTGGGCAGCATGCGCATCAGCCCTATGTCTTCCATGATCTGGTGTGTGGCACCATCTTCTCCAAGTGTTATGCCGGCATGGGAGGCACAAATTTTCACATTTTTCTCAGAATAGGCAATGCTTTGGCGGATCTGATCGTAAGCGCGTCCGGTTGAGAAATTGGCAAATGAGCCGGTAAATGGAATTTTTCCGCCTGTTGTCAGTCCTGCAGCAACGCCCATCATGTTTGCTTCGGCAATGCCTGTTTGAAAGAAGCGTTCGGGGTATTTTTCCGCAAAGGCCGTCAATTTCAATGATCCCGTAAGGTCAGCACATAAGGCTACTACATCCGGATTTTGTTTTCCCAGTTCTTCCATTCCGGCGCCAAAGCCTGAACGTGTGTCTTTAATATTTTGCATTTCAAATGTTTGCATATTTTATTCCGTTTTTATCAACAGGGATTTTCCCGATTTTATGGTAAATTGTTTTTCAACTGTACTACAGGTTTTCTTGTTTTTAGCATAGCGATATACAAGCCTGTAAGTGCCGGGTTGGAGATGAAGGCTTAAGTTTTTTTGATAAGGGTCAAGCCGGTACACCTGTGTTTGCAGGTCTCCTTCTTCGTGCAATATTGTTCCAATGGGATGATGCAGGAAATCAATCTCAAGTCTTCCCGGTTGCGGTATGATCACTTCATTTATATCTCTTTGTGAAACTTTAACATCATTAATTCTTATTCGGGGGATTGTTAAAATTTCCACATCATATCTTCCTATGATATATTTTTCAATGCTGTTGAGGGGCTGTACATTCAAGGTTTCCATTTCTCCATTTTTACGTACAATACATGGGATATCTACATTAACTGAGGTTTCTCCGGAAGTTTTAACTTCCAGGTAACCCTGTGGTGCAGGGAGTTCAATGATGTTATGAATCCCAGGTTCAAGTACAATACTGTCTTTATTCACCGGTGGTATGGTATGAACTCTGAGATCGTATTTTGTCATAATATCCAGCAAAATGGTATCCGGTCGTTCCTGTTCATTGATTGTATGTATATAATTGTAGCGGATGGCACCTGACAGTTCATCATAAAAACTCATTGCCACATTGGTTTCAGTTGGATTTCCGTTAATGTCAAGAAGATTAACCTGAGCACTTGTAAAGTTCGTCACCTGGTCAACAATGGCATCTAATGCACGGCGGAATTGTTTGGAGTTGTTGGCATTAAAATAAAATCCCACACAATCAAACACATCCTTAAACTTAACATCCAGTCCAATCCCGATAATAAATGGTTTGAGGATAACGCCTTTTTCCTGCAGTGCCAGTGATACAGCACATGGATCGCCGTCACACGCTTCCACTCCATCTGTGATTAGGATAATGATGTTACGGGCTGATTTATCACCGGGAAAATCATAAGATCCCTCTTCTAGTGAGCGTGCAAGCGGGGTTGTCCCTAGTGCTACAAGATTTTCGAGAACAAATTTGATCTTGTCAAAATTGCCTTCTTCAAAAGGCACTTCCAATTTTGTATCACTGCAATCCTGTGGTGGTACAGGTTTTTGGTGACCATAGACACGCAATGCCACTTGTACATCATCAAGGGTTTGAAGTGAATCAAGCATTTCTGACAGCAGGTTCCGGGCAATGTCAATTTTTCGTCGCCCATCCCATCGGCCAAGCATACTTTGCGAAGAGTCAAAAATAATTAATATCCGCGTCAGGGGTTGCCCGGTTTCCGAATCGACATCAATTTTAGTCGTATCTGCAGAAATACTGTCGGTTTTAATATCAACCTGTGAGAAACCTGATGCTGTAAATATCAGAATGCCTATAAATAATATGATAATTTTTTTGATCATCAATAATCTCCAATGGTTTCTTCAATTTGCGCCAGGGCTTTTTTCAGTTGATCGTCGTTGGGAGCTTTACCATGCCATTCATGGGTTCCCATCATGTAATCCACACCGTAGCCCATTTCGGTTTTGAGCAGTATCATCACCGGTTTGGATTTGCCGGTATGTGTTTTTGCCTCGTTCAGTATGTTGATAACAGATTCCATGTCGTTGCCTTTTTCACACACCAGAACATCCCAGCCAAAACTTTCAAATTTGTCTTGCAGGTCGCCCAATGGCATCACTTCATCTACGGGTCCATCAATTTGCTTGCCATTGTAATCAATTGTGGAAATTAAATTATCAATCTTATGTGCTGCACAAAACATAGCGGCTTCCCAATTTTGCCCTTCCTGCATTTCACCGTCGCCATGCAGGGAAAAAACATACGCATTGTTGTTGTTGAGTTTTTTTGCGAGAGCAGCTCCTGCTGCAACAGATAATCCCTGACCTAATGACCCGGAAGCAACACGAACACCTGGTAAATTCTCTTCCGTGGCCGGATGTCCCTGCAGACGGGAATTGATTTGCCTGAAAGTTTTCAACTCCCTTACATCAAAATACCCGCTGCGAGCCAAAACAGAATACCATAAAGGAGAAACATGTCCGTTGGAAAGAAAAAACAGGTCTTCTTCTTTTTCCACCACGGAAAAATTATCGGGGTGGTGGTTTATAACAGCAAAATATAAGGCTACCATGTACTCTGTACACCCAAGGCTGCCACCAGGATGACCAGATGACTGTGCATGTACCATTCTGACAATATCCCTTCGTACCTGAGAAGCAGTTTTTTCTAATTCTTTTATGTTATGCATTGCATCATGTTTTAGAATAATACTGATGCAAAATTAACAGAATATCCTAAATTTTTCATTAAAACACAGGAAGAATAATGAGGAATGTAAAATATTTAACTGACTGATTTTTTGATCATATTGTTTTATCATTAAAAACATTTTTTCTTTAAAGTGTATTTGTTCATAAGTGTTGTTGGAGAAATTATTAATCCTCGAATCCGCCAGTCTGCGGATACTGCTGTTTTAAATTTTCGTATGCTCCTGATAAATGCGAAACAAGCTGTGATCTTTTGAACATAATAAAGAAAAGGTTCTACTGCTAACTTTGTAGAAAAAAGATTAATAGATTGTTTGGCCCTAATGCCAATTTAATGGGTTATGATTAGCCGTTTGCTTATCTAATCTTTTTGTGTGTAATGACCGATAGGTTATAAGTCTGAAGACCGGAATCGGAAGAAATATTCATAACTCCTGACCTCCGACTTCCATTACACCTTAAAGATAAATGTTCGATTTTATGGATACTTAGGGTGTAACACATAGGAATTCACATAGAGTTAGCAATAAAAAGCATCTGGTTAATCATTAAGTCTACTTTAAAACAGAAGTTTATAAATAATTTTATGTATTTCTCCTGACATTCAATCAGTTACAACCTAACTAATTGAATATTAGAGACCACAAAAAAAATAACTCAAAGAACACTAAGTTATCTCAATAATATCTTTTTTGTTATGCAAATGTAAATCAATAATTTATAAAAATCAAATATTGACCACAAAAATAGTGAAAAAACATATTATTACACTGACTTGCAGCGACATAAGTTGAATTTTGCTATAAACTTCCGTTAAAAAGTCATTTTCGCCACAAAATCACAAAAACACAAAATCCCACTAAAATCACATAACTTTTTAGCTTTAGATATTTCTGGTTTTCCACTGCCTGTCCGGCTTTTTGACGGAAAGTTTGCAGTAAAACTAAAGAAAAATATCAACTGAATTAACACACATAATAGTTAAAAAAAAGAGTTCACATTAATGAATAAAATAACCCGGAGCTGGGAGCCCCGGGTTAAGCCACAACAGAAAAAGCACACTTAGTACGGGTGGATGTTTAAGGTAGGTAAACAAAAGATAGGGGGCATCACCCGACTAAGCTTCTTAAATATTTTTTTTGCAGATGTAAATGATACTTTCATTCTTGTTTAATATTTATGTTAGCTAAGATAAACAAATAATCAATTCACACAAAATAAAATTATATAAAAACAAATATTTTGTGATTAACTGATGATATCAATTGATAAATGTCAATAATTGCATGATGTAAAAAAAGAATAATTATGTATTGGCATATTTACAGATATACTTAATTATATCATCTGAATTATCATAATCAAACCATTGCATGTTTTCATAACGTTTTAACCAGTTAATCTGCTTTCTCGCGTATTGCCTGGTATTCTTCCTGATCAGTTGTATGGCTTGTTCTTTGGTTATTTCATTGTCGAAATACCGGAAAAATTCCGTGTATCCGATTGTTTTTAAAGGAACCAGCCCTTTGTGCGGATACAGTGTACGTGCTTCTTCTTCCAGCCCTTGTGCCAGCATCTTGTCGATCCGTTTATCAATATCTTGATACAACAATTTACGGTCTTTATTTAATCCGATAAGCAGCACATCAAAATTGCGTTTTTTTCGTTTGCGGGTATGAAAACTGCTGAAAGGTTTTCCAGTGCTCAGGCAAACTTCAAGTGCCCGGATAATACGTTTGTGGTTATTTTTATCAATGTGCTGATAACAAAGGGGATCCAGTTTTTTTAGCTCAAACCTCAATGGTTCCAGCCCCTCATTATGATACCGTTGTGTAAGTTTCTGACGAATTTTCATGTCCGGATCCGGAATATCATCAATGCCATACAGAACGGCATCGAGGTACATGCCGGAGCCACCTGTCATAATCACCATGTTGTGTTTTTTGAAAAGCGTTTTCAGCAACCCGGATATATCGTTTTCAAACATGCTGGCATTGTAATAATCATGCATGGAAAGTTTCCCTATAAAATGATGGGGGCATTGATTTAACTCCTCCGGCGTTGGTACCGCGGTTCCGATTTTCATTTCACGGTACATTTGCCTTGAGTCACAGGAAATGATTTCTGTGCTGAAATGTTTTGCCAGTTTCAGGCTGAGTGATGTTTTACCTGATGCTGTAGGCCCGCTGATGCTGACAAGCAGGTTGTTTCCTTGTTGCGGCATATCAGATGTCAAAATCATCAATGTTTTCAATCCCATCAGAACCTAATAGCTCATCATCGTCCTCATCAGGATCAATGCCAAAATCATCCACAATAAGCTCAGGCGGAGCCTTTCCTTCAGATAAAATACAGCGGGGGTAATTCAGTTTTGCTTCTTTTGGGGTCATGGTACGCACATTAACGACCTCAATGAACATCATGCGTACAGAGAAAAAGTCAAACAAATAAAGTAAACGTTGTCCTTTCTTTGTCAGGTACTTTTTCAGCAAAGTCTCTTTCATCAGCTCCGGAGCGGATTTATCGTTTTCATCCATACGTACCATGCTGATTTCCTGAAGTTTTTCCCAGTTTTTATTGCTGATATAAAAACTTGTCATTTGTGAATAATCATAACCACAGGCTGCTTGTATGCCCATGTGTAAATCATAGAAGCGCTTTTCATCCGGAATGTCAATATCTCTGATGAATTTAAGGTTTTCTGAAGATAATATTCTTAACGTCAGTATTTTCATATCTGTTTTACGTCTTGTTTATTACAAATTTAATAAAAATTTCATTGTATCAATATCATCAGCGTATTTTGTAAGACCGGGATGCTGTGTTTCTCCGAATTCTACTGCGTTTTCAACAGCTACATTTTCGGCGGCAATGCACTGGATATCATTTTTGTGCTTTTTAATTTGTCTGAACAGGGTTTTTAAGTTGTGATAACGTTCATAATATAAAATAGCTACAGGAGATGCAATCTCATCATGTTCCCTGAGAAGTAAAAAATCATTGTCAAGAAATGCCTGCTGGTCCATCAACAAAATGGCCTTATTATACAGATGATTGTTCATGTATTTGTTGTGCTCCGTGAAATAACGGTAATCCTCCATATTATCAAGTATTCTTTTTTCATCCATATCCTGTGGGATATACAATTTAGATACATTTCTGCATCCCAGCCCGAAATATAAAAACACATCTTTTGCAAGGCGTTTGAGTTGGTCATTGCTCTCCTCGCCATCCAGTAATGCTATACCGTTGCGGTTTTTTCTGATGACATGGGGTGTGTTTTTAAAGTAATAATCAAAATATCGGGCAGTATTGTTGCTTCCCGTAGCTATAACGGCATCCACATTTGTAAAAAAACCATCGGTTATATTAATTTTTTGTTTCAGGGAGGGGTTATCATCGCATAAAAAATCAGCAACAAACTTAACCAGCACACTGTCTTTTGATGATGTCTTTATCAAAGCTTTATGCCCGCTTAACAACACGCTTATCATATCATGCAAGCCTACAAGTGGTATGTTGCCTGCCATGACAATGCCAACGGTTTTCTGTGTGTTTTTGGGTGCAGGGTATGCATCCAGCCAGGCATCAAGATTTTTGTGTGTCAATAATCTGCCCCAGTGGTTTAGATTGTACCTGATAAACTCAGGGGTAAACCACTTATTTTTTGTATATGCCCGTTGAATAGCCTGTTCAAGCGCATTATTGGTGTTTGTTTCAGACAATATACGTCCGAGGTTGACAAGACTTCTTTTTATGTGTTGCATAAATAATTTCCAGTGGCATCTTTATAGGTTACATCATCAATATCCTGTAGATTCCCAGGCTTGCTCGATCTGTTGCAATGCCTCTTCAGTGCTGAATACATTCAATCCTGAAGCGAGGGCAATCGCCAGGAAAACGATCATCAGGGCAGCAAGGCATAAACCTATGATAGCGGTAACACGACCTGCTTTCATGTTTTTATATGAACTGTACGTGTACAAGTCCGGGTTCTGCATGTATTCCCGTTGTGCTTTTGATGATAATACCAATGCAATAATGGCAAGCACTATGCTTATAATCCCATAACAACAACAAAATAAAACCAGGGAAATGATTCCCATTGCCAGTATGCCGCCTGAGTTAGGCAGGGGTTGCTGCATCGTTTTTGGGGCTTCTGCAGAAGATTCCTGAGCTTGTGATCCAAGTGATCCCTGTTGACTACCCTGATATCCGCTACTTTGACGGCTACTGCTTTCTGTGAAGTTTGTTTGATTTGCTTCATTTTTTTTAGGGTCAAAATCAAATCCCTGTTTGTTGTTTTTATCTGACATAACTTATTGATTTTTATGAAAAACTAAATGTATAATTTGTTAAAATTTTAATGATATAGGTACTCATAATGACAATTACGGTAAATATAAACATAATTTTTAAAACAAAAGCACCATGTTTGAATTTTAAAATCAAATGCAATCCTAAAAAAATCAGTGTTATTAACATTGGCATTAACCCTGGGTAATATTGAATGCTGTCCCAAAAATTACCTTTAATTAATTCAATGAATGCGCGTTGCATACCACAACCAGGACAATCCATGCCGGTGAAGGCTTTAAAAGCACAACTCCCCATGTGTTTTTCGAGCCATTCAATCACTGTATCCAAATTGATAAACATGGTATCAAAAATAGCAAAAATGGATAACATTTATTAAGTTTGGGGCAAAAGAAAACCCGCTACCTCATATAAGTATGGTTGAAAATAATAAAGAATGCTATCAGAACACATGAAATATCGGTTGCAAAACCTGGTACCGGCGTACCAGCAAAAAAAATATTTGCTGGCTTTGAGTGGGGGCGTTGACTCTGTTGCCCTCCTGCATGCTGCACATGAATTGGGTTTAAACGTAATTACAGGGCATTGTCATTTTCATTTACGTGGCAATGAGGCCGATAGTGATGCAGAATTTTGTGAAAAATTATCTACAGAAATGGATTATCCTTTTTTTATCCGGCATTTCGACACAAAAAAGGAAGCTGAAAAACGGGGAATATCCATACAAATGGCTGCACGTGAATTGCGTTATGAATGGTTTGAAGATTTGGCTAAACAAGAAGCCTGTGATTACATTTTAATAGCGCATAACCAGGACGATGTGGCGGAAACATTACTCATCAATCAAATTCGTGGTTGTGGATTGCGCGGCCTATCCGGGATACCGGAAAAAAACGGGAAGATCATACGGCCGTTTTTGGATGTATCACGGTTTGAAATAAACCATTGGTTAGAAAAGCACGGGTATCTGTGGCGTGAGGATTCAAGCAATGAAGAAACCACATATTTACGCAATAAGATCCGGCATGATGTGTTGCCTGAGATGGCAAAAATACACCCCGATGTAAAAGCCATCATGTACAGGAATGCCGAACGTGTTCAACGCTCAGTCGCTGTGTTTGACAGTTTACTGGACAGGATACAACGTGAAATATTCACAGAGAACCAGGATCATATTGTCATCAACACCCAACATGATGCAGTCACCATGAATTTGCTGTATGAGTTGCTGCGTGATTATGGCTTTAATTACAATCAGGTAAGGGATTTATATTCAGGCAATACATCCGGTAAATACGTTGAAACAAAAAATTATAAATTGTTTTCAGACAGAGGCCGGTGGATTATGCAAAAAATAAGTCACAGTGATCAACAACTAGAATATTCGATAAAAAACAAAAAGTTTTCAATTGAATGTCCAGTGGTTATGTATGGTGATGTTGTTGATGCGGATGATCTTACAATTAATCGTGATAAGGCCGTGGCACAACTGGATGCGGATAAAATTGAGTTGCCAATGGTATTAAGGCGTTGGAAACACGGTGACAAATTTGTTCCGTTGGGCATGAGTAATTTTCAGAAATTGAGTGATTTTTTTGTCAACCGGAAATTGGGTTTGCACGAAAAACAAAACCAATGGATACTTTGTTCCGGAAAAGACATTGTTTGGGTACTTGGTATGCAAATTGATGAACGGTATAAAGTAACCGGTAAAACCAAAAATGTTATTGAAATACACTACATTGCTAAAGCATAATAATGAATGCCAGGCATATTTTTATTAACGTAAATGAATTGATACTTTTGTTCCGGAAAAGGAGAGGTGGCAGAGTGGTCGAATGCGGCGGTCTCGAAAACCGTTGTCCGCTTTATTTGCGGACCGGGGGTTCGAATCCCCCTCTCTCCGCAAGCCAAAAAGCCCTGACGATAGTCAGGGTTTTTATTTCCCCGCATCCGCAAAAACTTGTTTTTGTCAGGATGCGGGGGAAATAAAAAATACCGGGGTAACGCAGTGGAGCCGGCTTTTTGGCTTGACTGTCCCCCCTCTCGGGATCACGCGAGAAGTTAGTTGAGCGTAATCCCCCTCTCTCCGCAAGCCAAAAAGCCCTGACGATAGTCAGGGTTTTTTATTTCCCCGCATCCGCAAAAACTTGTTTTTGTCAGGATGCGGGGGAAATAAAAAATACCGGGGTAACGCAGTGGAGCCGGCTTTTTGGCTTGACTGTCCCCCCTCTCGGGATCACGCGAGAAGTTAGTTGAGCGTAATCCCCCTCTCTCCAATAACCTCGAAAGCCCCGCATCCAGGCGGTGTTTTTGGATAATCCCAGGTATAAAATTATCTGATAATAGCTATAGCTATCGAATGGAGAATAAAAATCAATTTTTTTGTACTTTATTGGTACTTTTTGATTGCAAAAACTGGCACTTATTTTATTTGTTATTTACATTTTGAGGGTTAAATCCCTCCGGCAACTCATGGATCATGAGCAGAACAGGTCAAGCATAACCGGGAGCAGAGGACATAAAAATTCCTGAAGCGATGACAGGAAAGCCTGTAATTGCCCATACACATGGTAATTTACAAAACACCCCAATAAACTCACAAATAGGTCATTAAAGGGAGTTTAGAAAAACTTGTAATATTTATTTATCTTTAATTTGTTGTTATCATAAAACTGTTTTCTAACTTTACAAAAAAAGAAGCAATATGACATTGATAAAATCCATCTCAGGTATCCGGGGTACCATTGGAGGCCAGACGGACGACAATTTAACACCACAAAACATCGTTAGGTTTACCTCAGCTTATGCCACATGGTTGATTGGCAGTTTAGAAAAGCAGCCGGATAAAGATTGTATCCGTGTTGTTGTAGGAAGAGATTCCAGAATATCAGGGTCCATGGTATCTGATATCCTTTGTGCTACACTTATAAGCATGGGACTGGATGTAATAAATATAGGACAGGCCAGCACGCCCACCACTGAAATGGCTGTTATTATGGAAAAAGCAGATGGTGGTATCATCATCACAGCCAGTCACAACCCCAAAGAATATAATGCGCTGAAGTTACTAAACAACCAGGGCGAGTTTCTGAATGCTACAGAAAGTTTCAGGGTCATGGAGATTGCTGATGAAGGTGTTTTTACTTATCAGGATGTCATGAATCTTGGTAAAATGATAAACCTGACCAACTATGAAGATATACACATTCAGGCCATTCTGGATTTACCGGTAGTAAATGTGAATATAATCAGCCAACAGAATTATACCGTAGCGATTGATTGTGTGAATTCTGTGGGAGGAATTGGAATACCCAAATTGCTGAAAGCCCTTGGGATAAAAAAAATTAAAGAATTGTATTGTGAACCCACAGGCAATTTTCCTCACAATCCCGAACCCTTACCTGAAAATCTGACCTCCATTTCAGAAACCATACGTAATCAAGGTGCTGATGTTGGATTCGTAGTGGATCCTGATGTTGATCGTCTGGCCATTGTATGCGAAGATGGCAACATGTTTGGTGAAGAATATACACTTGTGGCCATTGCTGATTTTATCCTTCAGAAAAGACCCGGCAACACAGTGAGTAATATGTCATCCACACGCGCCTTGCGAAATGTGACAGAAACTTACGACGGAGCTGAATATTTTGCTTCAGCTGTGGGCGAAGTCAATGTAGTAGAAAAAATGAAAGAGGTGAATGCCGTGATTGGTGGAGAAGGCAACGGAGGTGTGATATATCCCGAATTACACTACGGACGGGATGCATTGATTGGCATTGCTTTGTTTCTTACCATCATGGCAGAAAAAGGAAAAAAAGTCTCTGAAATAAGAGCAGAATATCCAGATTACTACATCTCTAAAAATAAAATTCAGCTTTCATCAGATACTGATGTGGATGCCATTTTGCAGTCCATGAAAAAAAAATACAAATACCAACCTGTCAGCACACTTGATGGTGTTAAAATTGAATTTAATGATGAATGGGTACATTTGCGTAAATCAAACACCGAACCAATTATCCGTATTTATTCTGAAAGCAAAAACAAAGAACGAGCCGAAGAGCTTGCGAAACGGATTATGAAGGAGATAGAAAACACAATATAGCAAGTGCCAGATTTTAATTAACTTAGAAGATATTATTGCTTATTGTTTGTTGATGGCCTTTAATATTTGTTTTTCCCCACCATGGTTATCAGTATTTTTCATAGACATCGAGAATAATTAACAGAAGTCAGTGAATGTTTATGAATGCCC
>CAZTNS010000025.1:20897-26458 GCA_964615585.1 uncultured Bacteroidales bacterium
TTTTCATAGACATCGAGAATAATTAACAGAAGTCAGTGAATGTTTATGAATGCCCCTTTTTTAGTTACCTCAACTTCCCCTTCCGCTCCATGCAAGAAATTTAAACTAAAATCCACATGGCCTAAGGGGACATCAAACACTACTGGGAAATCATAATCTAAAACGGCCTCATGAATAATTTCATAAGCTGATTTACCGAATTCTTTATCCAGCATGTTAGTAAACTGGCCTACAAGCAAAGCGGAAATATTTTCAAATTTACCGCCAAGTTTTAGATTTTGCATGATACGGTCAAGATGATACAGGTTTTCTTCAATGTCCTCAAGAAATAACAATGCATTATTCCAATTTAGGTCATATTTGGTACCACGCAACGCAAACAGCATACTTAAATTGCCACCCAACAATGTACCTGATGCATTTCCCTGGTGATTAAGTGTGTGGGGGTTTGTGCGTATTGTTGTTGTTTCCCCTCTGAGAATTGAGAAAAACTGGTTTACACTCTCATCACTGCCTGTGACAATGTTTTTCACCATGATCCCGTGCAAACTTATCATACCACGCAGGTATGCTGCAGTATGTAGTGCAGTAATGTCACTGAAGCCAATCAGCCATTTCCTTTGTTTGACTGCTGGTGTAAAATCAAGGTTATCCATAATACGCATGCTGCCATATCCACCACGTGCACATAAAACGGCTTTAATTTCCGGATTATTGAGGGCATTTTGAAGGTCCTCATGTCTCTGATCATCTGTACCGGAGAATTTATTGTACCGGCCTTTGGCATGGGGACCTATGTTTACCTTATATCCTTCTGCAATCAATCTTTTGACAGCAGCATCAATCAGGTCGGGGGATATTTTACCGGAAGGGCTAATTATTTCAATCAGATCGCCTTTTTTTAGTGGATTGGGTTTTATCATACAGTTTTACAGGTTTGAGAATTTTTTACATTTTCAGCCTTGTCAAAAATAGTGAATTATTTGTAATGATACCAGTGTTACAAATGTGAAGATTGGTAATGACATAGGTAGTGTTTGTCCATCGCTCCGAAGATTTTCAGTAACATACACACCTTATTAACAGCCTGACGGGATAATACTTACTTTTCAGAGTATAAGAAAAGTTTTCTGAACAAAAAAACCCCACCTTTCAGTGAGGTTTTTGTGTGGGCGGTATAGGAATCGAACCTATGACCTCTTGGGTGTAAACCAAGCGCTCTGAACCAACTGAGCTAACCGCCCTTCTTTTGTGAACATTGCAATTATTCTTTCAATTGCGGATGCAAATATAGACGTTTTTTTATTACATCAAAAAATATTTTTAAAAATAATCCTTAAATCTGCAATGCGGTTTGGATTTAAGAATTATAATACTTCTGCTACAATAAATGTGCTTCCTCCGATAAAAATAGTATCAACAGGCTTGGCAAATTTACGGGCTTTATGATACGCCAGACGGACATCATCGCATTTTTCTCCTTTCAGCCCGTATTTTAAAGCATATTCTGCAAGTCTGTCTGCCGGCATAGCACGAGGAACATTTGCCTGTGTAAAAAAATAATAAGCATCCCCGGGAAACAATGGCAATATCTGTTCCGGCAGTTTATCATTAACCATCCCCAACACAATATAAAGCTGCCCTTTTCTAACGGTTTCAAGTTGTTTAATAACATATTGCAGACCTTCACGATTATGAGCAACATCACAAAACACATCCGGTTGTGAATCTATCTTTTGCCAACGTCCGGTGATGCCGGTATTTTTTGTGACATTAGCTAAACCTTTTTTTACTGCTATATGATTGATCTTATTAAATCTGTATAGTTCATCAATGGTTGACAGCACAGTTGCAATATTTTCTCCCTGGTAATCTCCGTGCAATCCAGATATCAGGGTGATTTTATCATTTTTCACCCTAATGTCCCAGTATGAATTTTCTTCATCATAACCTATCTTATGTAGTTTATATTGTTCTGGGGCTGAAATGACCCTGGATTTATTTTTATCGGCAACTGACTTAACAATCTCTTCAACCTCCTTTTGTTTAGTACCAAGCACAACAGGAATTTTGGGTTTGATAATCCCGGCTTTTTCCAGAGTGATCTCTTCCAATGTATTACCAAGAAAAGCAGTATGATCATATCCAATATTGGTAATCACTGAAACCAGTGGAGTAACAATATTTGTGGAATCCAGCCTACCCCCCATTCCTGTCTCCACAACAACAATATCAACTTTTTCATGCTTGAAATATTCAAAAGCCATAGCCACAGTCATTTCAAAAAAGGATGCTTTCTGTTTTTTAAAAAAATCCATGTGTTTATCCATGAATGCCATGACATAAGATGTGGATATCATTTTACCATCAACACGTATGCGCTCTCTAAAATCCTTCATATGAGGTGAAGTATAAAGGCCTGTTTTATACCCGGCTTCATATAATACAGAGGCCAGCATGTGGGATACAGACCCTTTTCCATTGGTACCTGCCACGTGTATGCTTTGCCAATTATGATGCGGGTGATTAAAATACGCATCTATATTCAGTGTACACTTCAGGTCTGCCTTATATGCAGCTTTGCCCTCCCGCTGATACATAGGAAGAGCATTATAAATGATCTCCAGATAATCTTCGTATATCACCGTAGAAATTGTTTAATATCTCGTTTCAACAACAATGAAGGTTTACGCTCATTGCTCTTATGATAGTTATAATAAATCAATCCCCCATTCTTTGCACTTACAATGAGTTTAAAACTATACCTGTTTTTCCCAGCTTTGATTAAATGCAAAATGAGTACATCATCCCTGCGCTTGTCAATGGCATTTTTAATGTCTTCTTTTTTTACAAAACGGAATTTGTGCGGATATACCGATTGCATTTCGTTTCGACCCCGTAATTTAGGCTCAACCTCATCTTTCAATAACCACAATTCTTTATTTTCCAGATTTACATCCCTTGATGATGTATAAAATTCCACCACATCTTTCTCGTCCAGTTCAGGATGTTTTTCACATACTTTGACATGTTCCTGTAGGAATTCCAGGATAAGACCAATCTTATAAACATACTCATCTTGCTTAGTTCCTTTCACAGACAGTGGCACAGAACATAAATCAGACATTTTATCAATACTGCCCGATTTATCTCCCATCGACAGGAACAAATATTTGTACTCTGTATAAGTCTTATCTTCATCAAAATAAACAGGATTAATATAAACAAAAGAGGCTGTAGGATCTGTTCTAATGTTTTCAAATTCTGTGGCACTAATAAGTTCAGCTTCTGTCATGTTCCAATGCTTATGCACTGCATCTTCGATTGCCAGGTTAAAATCAGATATAAGCACATCCTCTTTTACAATGTAGGTTATACTGTTTGCAAAACTCCGGATTTCAGTTTTCGATGGGACTGGAAACTGTATTTGTGCATATCCCTTTCCCGTATATACCATCATCCCCAAAAGCAGGTACCCGCTAGTTATCAGAGAAATAAAGTGCTTTCTTTTCATTGTATTGACGCACATAATAAAACATCTTTTTACGTTGTTGTCTTTTTCTCATGTCTGAAAATTCGTTGTACAGATCGGGGGCATCCCTAATCATCTTCAATACATTTTTTGGATCAAATTTATAAATACCTCCACTTTCAGCATCCAAAAGCATTTGCATGGTTTGGCTTGTAACATAACTTGAAGGCCCGGTATAAACATAATATGGATCATAAAAAGGGTTTTCTCTGTTATCATTTCTCACCTGGACCTTGGCGACAAAATGGCTTATTTTACCGATATATGGAACCAAATGAAACTTACCTGACCAGTTAATATGTATTTTATTGTTATAAGCATAACCCCAGATACTGTCAACAAGAACATGCTGCTTTATGCCATAGCCATCAAAAAAACTGATTCTATCCTTTGCAAGTAAAGCATCGTTAGGTGCAGTTTGTGAAGGATCAGGAAGGTTGGTGCTGGAAAATGAAACAGGCATATTATTTCTGAACTGCAAAAAATTCAGATAAATACCATCTTTAAAATTATAGGACATATCATATTTCACCTTGTTGGCGCTGTCATTCTGGGCAATATTATACTGGCAATACATCATTGCAGGGAATAGCATCATCAATATGAACACATCATTTCGCATATTTCACGAAAGTAACAAAACTATACATACGGCGCAACTAAAAAATGTTATCTTGCTGTTTATGGCATAAATGCCAGCTTCAAAATCACTTTTTTTTAGATGCTGCTGTTTCAAAGCTTTGGCCTAATGGACATGAATAATGGTGATGTCTTTTGAAATACCTGCTATTACAACATTTGAGCTTATTACTGAAGTTTCGCAGAAAACATAATCTGTTTATAAACAATTTAATATGAAGACTAAATTTATACAATATTTTGATAAAATTAATCAGGTAAAACGAAAAAACGCTATGATCAAAACAGATTAATAGTGTTTTTAGCCACACAGATCAAGAAAAAATTAATTTTTAATTTTCTATCTCACTTTTAGATTTTTTTTATTGCATTTCAATTTAAATGTATAATTTTAATATTTCATTGACATTATTGCAACCCTTTAGAGTATATTTACATCCTGTACTCAAATTTTCAATATTAAAATAAAACACTGTAAAAACCAACAAAATGAAACATATTCAAACTCTAATCCAAACCCATAAAAATCAAGGCATGAAAAAACTGAAATTATTACTTCTCCTGAGTTTACTAGGCAGTTTTACTTTCGCTCAGACACCACATTATTGTGACAGCGTTCAAGCAGATTTCACGTCAACAGCACCTGCATGTACAGGTGAAGAGGTACAATTTTTAAGCACTGGTTATACCGGTCCCAACACCATACATGCATGGGATTTCGGAACAGATGCAACACCTGCTGTGGACACGGCAATTTCACCTGTACCTGTTGTTTATTCAATGGATGGCCTGAAAAACGTAGAACTAACAGTTTATGACACCGTCACGGGTTGTATTTCTTACAAGACAATCGGCATTCAGATTTATCAAAACCCAATCGCCTCATTCAATGCGAGTTCAGTGAATGTATGTGCGAATGAAGCCATTGATTTTAACAACAACGGAAGCTCAGGTTCAGAGTGGACATACCAGTGGGATTTTGGTTCAGGTGCAGTTCCGGCTACTTCTAATGCTGAAAACCCACAAGGCATATATTACACATCAGATGGAACGAAAACAGTAACACTCACTGTATCCAATGGAGAATGTACCGAATCATCTGACATGACCATTACTGTAGAAGAAACACCGGAAGCTGATTTCACAAGTACAGCTCCGGAATGTACAGGCTTACCCGTTGATTTTACCAACACAGGTACTGTGACCAACACAACTTATGAATGGGACTTTGGTGTTGATGCAACACCCCCAGATTTAACCGATGAAAATCCGACCGGCATTGTCTATAGTTCAGCCGGAACCAAAACAGTACAACTTGTAACCACCAATTCTACCACCGGCTGTACCGATACAATCAGAAAAACATTTACGATACACCAAACACCGGATG
>CAZTNS010000026.1:0-26277 GCA_964615585.1 uncultured Bacteroidales bacterium
GAACATAGTTGAATGAACATAGTTTGCTTTTATCAATGTTGTAAAGATAAAAGAAATATGAATTTGGTTGCATGTATTTTCCTCAGAAATGTCAATAAAAAGCGAATGTTTTGAATAAAAATCATGTTAATTATTCATTGAAAGGATATTCAAGCTTTAGGCTCAAAATTATAATATTCACTTCTAACGTTTTAGAACATAGCACTGATTTTTCCGCTTTTGGAAACATCAATATTTTCAGCCGAAGGGATGCGCGGTAGTCCCGGCATTCTCATAATATCACCAGCTATTGGGATCAAGAACCCTGCGCCGGCGGCAATTTCTATTTCCCTGATATTGATAATGAAGTTTTCCGGCCTGTTTCTCATTCTGGGGTTATCAGATAATGATTTTTCTGTTTTTGCGATGCATATCGGTAATTTATCCAGATTAAGGTTCTGAATTGTTTCCAGATTTTTACGTGCTTTTCGGGAGTATTCCACTCCTTTGGCTCCATATACTTTGGTGGCGATGGTCTCAATTTTCTTTTCCACATCCCATTCAAATTTATAAAGCGGTTCAAAGCAGATAGAACACTGATTTGCTTCTTTTACAACAATTTCGGCTAATTCAGTTGCTCCGTCTCCGCCTTTAGCCCATGAGTCATTTACAGCGGATTTCACATCCATTTTGTCACAATGTTCCTGTACGATTTTAATTTCTTCGTTACTGTCGGCGGAAAATTTATTGATGGCTACAATTGGATTCAGATTGAAAAGTTGCAGATTTTCAATGTGTTTATCCAAATTATCAAGGCCTTTCCGTACAGCATCAGGGTTGGGGTCATTGATGTTTTTGAGCTCAACGCCACTGTGGTATTTCAGTGCCCTTATGGTTGCTACCAGAACCGCAGCGTTTGGATTGAGATCGCCATACTGGGATTTGATATCAAAAAACTTTTCAGCACCAAGGTCAGAAGCAAAACCAGCTTCCGTAACCACAAAATCTGAAAGGCTCATGCCCATTTTAGTGGCAAGAATAGAATTGGTCCCTTGTGCAATATTGGCAAAAGGCCCTCCATGAATGATGGCCGGGTTGCCTTCAAGGGTTTGCACCAGGTTTGGTTTGATGGCATCTTTCAGTAATGTTGCCATAGCCCCCTGAGCTTTCAGGTCTTTGGCAAAAACAGGCTTTTTATCAAAGGTGAATCCGATAAAAATATTACCAAGGCGATTTTTGAGGTCTTCCAGGTCATTGGCAAGGCATAGAATAGCCATCACTTCAGATGCTGCCGTGATGTCGAAACCGGTTTCCCGTGGCATGCCCTGTGTTTTTCCTCCGAGGCCTGTAACAATGTTTCGCAATGCCCTTTCATTCATGTCCATGACACGTTTCCAGGTGATGGTGCGGGGGTCAATATTTAGATTGTGTTCCCTGAAGTGTATTTCATTGTCAATCATGGCTGCAAGTAAATTGTTGGCTTTTTCAATGGCTGCCATATCTCCGGTAAAATGAAGATTTATATCTTCCATAGGAATAACCTGTGAATAACCGCCTCCTGCTGCACCTCCTTTTATGCCAAATACCGGCCCTAAAGAAGGTTCGCGTAACACCACAGTAGTTTGATGACCAAGTTTGTTCATGGCCTGTGTCAGACCAATGGATGTTGTTGTTTTTCCTTCTCCTGCAGGGGTAGGGGTCATGGCGGTAACCAGGATGAGTTTATTGTGCTTTACCTTGTCCTTGTTGATGAGTTTTAAGGGTAATTTTGCTTTATTGTGGCCAAAAGGTTCAATGTCATTCTCGTTAATGCCCAATTTGTCAGCTATGTGTTGGATGGGTTGGATTTTAGTTTTTGATGCAATGTCTATATCATTCATAAAGAAAGAAATATGTGTATATCTCAAAACAAATTTCGGGATGATTTGTTCAAAATTTAATCCGATGATGACATGACTTTCAGAGAGGATAATTAATCCAAATTGATCGGATGCTCTGATAAATCATTACCTGAATACCTCGAGCCTGTTGGCGTCCAGCCTAAGAAAAATAAAAAGAAGCAGGGTAAATGATAAGAAGGATGAACCACCATAAGAAAAGAATGGCAAAGGGATGCCGATGACAGGCATTAATCCGATGGTCATTCCAATGTTAATTAAAAAGTGGGCAAAGAAAATACTTGCTACTGCATAACCATATACCCGTGAAAATTTTGAACGTTGGCGTTCGGCCATAATGATGATTCTGGTAATCAGCACCACAAATAAGACAACAACAACAGCGCTGCCTAAAAAGCCAAATTCTTCCCCCACGGTGCAGAAAATAAAATCTGTACTTTGCTCGGGCACAAAATCAAATTTTGTTTGTGTGCCGTTGAGAAATCCTTTCCCACTGAAACCACCGGAGCCGATCGCTATTTTGCTTTGATTTACATTGTAACCGATGCCAAGGGGATCGTCTTTCATGCCCAGTAAATGTTCAATCCTATCGCGCTGGTGCTGATGTAATACTTCTTTATAAAAGAAATTGATTGTATTCAGATACAATACAGAGGACGCCACAATGATAGACAAAACAATGATGTTGCTTCTTTTGAATCGGATTATGTTCGGTAGAAAAACAAGGATTGCAGCAATGATAGCGATGCTGAATATCGTGTTTAAATCTAATGTGTGAAGTGCAAATTCATTCAGGAAAAACAATCCTGTTGCTAAAAAGGCAGGAACGAGGAGTGTAATGATGGCTTGTTTGTTGGATTTTTCATTTAACCAGAAAAACAAGACAGCAATGAGCGTTAGTATCGCCATTATCCAGAATATTGGTATAATCAGGGAAAGCACAAATAAACCGACGGCAAGTAAGACAATAAACAGAAAAGTTTGATTCATACCTTCCCGGTAGAAAACTAAAATAAAGGCCAAAAAGACCAGGGCAGATCCTGTATCGTTCTGCATTAGAATAATACCCATAGGAACCAGGATAAACAAAAAGGCGATAATCAGGTGCTTGAATTTTTGAAGATCGAAATTATACCTGCTGATCAACTGAGCTAATGCCAGGCCTGTAAATATTTTTGCCAGTTCTGAAGGTTGTAACCTGAAAAAACCAAATTCGATCCAGGCTTTGGCTCCGCTGACTTCTTTTCCTAAAAACAAAACAGCAATTAAACTAATCATGGATAAACCATACAACAGGTATGCAAATGCCGAAAAAAACTTACTGTCAATCAAAAAGATAATAAAAATCAATACCAATGATACAGCGATCCAGATCAGTTGTTTCATTTGCCGGCTTTCGAAATCAAACAATGTATCGTTTTCACCGTTCCATGAAGATGATAAAATGGATATCCAGCCAAAAATCGCCAGAAGCAAAAATATCCCGATACTTAACCAGTCAATGTATTTAAATATGTTGTATCTACTTTTAATCATGGCTGTTGTTTGTTTCTTCCTTTTCTTCTTCTTGTGGGATCAGATTTGCATCAAGTATCCTGTCTTCTTTCCATTTTACCTGTATTGTATCCAGCAGGTATTTTTCAACCATAAGTGATGCAATCGGGCCAGCCCAGGTACCTCCGAAACCGGAATTTTCAACATACACGGCAATGGCAATTTTGGGGTTCTCTTTGGGAGCAAATGCCATGAAAATACTGTGGTCTTCACCATGTGGGTTTTCCGCGGTTCCTGTTTTTCCACACAATGTTATATTCTGTATCCTTGCCAGTTTGGCAGTTCCGTGGTCTCCGTTAACAGCCTCGTTCATTCCTTCAATAACTGGTTCGTAGAGTTTTTCATCAAAAGGGAGTATATGTTTTTGTTTGTATTTGGATTCCAGGCCTTTACCCTGGATGTTATTTACAAGATGTGGGGTATAATACCATCCCCTGTTGGCAACAATAGATGCAAAATTGGCAAGTTGTACCGGGGTTACACCAATTTCTCCCTGGCCAATGCTCAACGAATAAATGGTACTGAAAGCCCAGCGGTATTCCCCGTATAAGCGGTTGTAATAATCGGAACCGGGAATAAATCCGGGATTGACCGAGGGTAAGCCAATGTCCAGCCGGCTGCCAAAGCCAAAACTTGAGATTTTTTGTTTCCATATATCCAGGCCAATAGGAGAATCTTTAAAAACAGATTCTTCGTATCCACGTTGGATCAATCTTTTGAAAACCTGATGAAAATACGGGTTACAGGAATACTGAATGGCTTGTGTTATTGAATTGGCTCTAGGGTGACTATGACAACCTACCAGTGCTTTATTACATGGAAAGCCGGTATTGACATCAATTACCCCTTCATCCAATGCTATAATGGCTTGTGCAACCTTAAATGTACTGCCCGGCGGGTAGGCAGCGTTTACAGCTCTGTTGAATAAAGGCCTTTGGTCATCAAGAAGCAGGCTGTCATAATAATACCCGCGTTTTCTGCCGATTAAGATGTTTGGGTTATAGTTTGGATTGGATACCATAGCAAGGATTTCTCCGGTTTCTGTTTCAATTGCTACCAACCCACCGAGTTTGTTTTGCATGAGTTTATTTCCGTACGCCTGAAGACGGGAATCTATGGTGCAAATAAGGTTTTTTCCTGCCTCTGTTTTTTTGTCATACATGCCATCGTGAAAACTCTCTTTGATGCGGTTGTGAGCATCAACAAGGTATATTTTCAGCCCTTTTTCTCCCCTCAATTCTTTTTCATAATATTTTTCCAACCCGTTTAGGCCAATATAATCACCTGCCTGATAATAGACATCTGAATCAACCACTTTTTGGCTTACTTCACCAACATCTCCCAAAAGATGGGGAGCTAGTTTTTGGGGGTAGTCACGAACAAGGCGTGGTTGAACGTAAAAACCGCGATACAGATGAATATATTCCTGTAAACTGGCATATTCCCTTGCCGACAGAAGTTTAAAAAACACAGAAGCTTTAAAATAGGAGTAATGACTTGCTTTCATCAGCCGTTGTTTGAATTCGTTAACGGAAATATTCAGATGAGAAGCAAACTGACATGTATCAAAAGGTTTTATCTGGCCGGGAATGACCATGATATCATAGGCTACCTTGTTGCTTCCCAATATGTTACTGTCTCTGTCATAAATGATTCCCCGCGGGGGATATTGAATTATGTGCCGTTGGGAGTTGCTAAGGGCTGAAACTTTATACTCTTCATTGATGATTTGCAAATAAAACAATTGGATTAGCATGATTATGCCAGAAAGCACAATAATGCCCAGAATTAAATATTGGCGTTGTTCAAAATTCTGATTCATTATTTACGGAACATAATATATTGGCTCAAAATAATAAAAAAACATGTTAATAAAGAATTGATCATAGCAGTGCTAATGGTTGTCAGTGCAAATCTGAATGTAAATGCCTCGAGGAAAAACAAAAGAAACTGGTGAATAACTACAATAATCAGGGTGTATTTAAAAAACCAGTTAAAGCCATAGTAGCTTATCCGGGGCGTAGTTCCTGGTTCGAATCCATCTCTGGGACTAAACAGGTTAAGAACCTCCGGCCTGATAAAAGCCACAAAAACAATTGCTGCTGTGTTAAGGCCTGGTGTGTTGGCATAAGCGTCAATAATTAGCCCCAGAAGGAAACTGCTGATTAAAAGCAGCCATCTTGGTGATTCAAAAGGCAAAAGCAGCAGGAAAAGAAGGTAAAAAGAGGGATTAAAATACCGGCTTATTTGCATTTCATTGAAAATGAATACTTGCAAAACAATGCAAACGATAAACAACAGGCTATATTTTGGTATCCATTTAATCATTTGTGTTTTCCAAATTATTTTGTTCTTCTGCTAACGGTAAATTTATGATATACACTGAATGTATCTGTTTGAAATCAGTGGCAAGGCGTATTTGAATATCCCAAAAAGCAGTGTTTTCTGTTTTTTCTGTTTCTGAGATTATGCCTACAAGTTTGTTTTCAGGGAAAGAAGTACTTAATCCACTTGTCGTAACAGTATCCCCTGCTTGTACATCAACGTATGCGGGGATGTCATTGAGTTGTGCATATTGGTAAGATTGACCATCCCAGCTTAACGACCCGAAATAATTATTTCTTTTGATTTTTACGCTCAAATGGAAACGCGTATTTATGATGGGAATAACTGTGGCATAATGCTGAGATGTGTTCTCAATCAGTCCGATTACCCCTTTATGTCCCATGACTGCCATTTGTTTTTTTACTCCATGTTTTTCTCCCTTATTAATGGTGAGGTAATTTTTTTGTCTGAATACCGAGGCATTTACAACGTTGGTTGTCATGTATTCCGGTACGTATTCCTGTTTTTCCGTGGTAATATTTTCAAGCCGGCGGCGCAACCTGAGATTTTCTTCTAAGAGTTTTTCGTTTTCTTTTTTTAAAAAAAAGTAATGCGTTATGTTAGACCATTTTTCAGATGTATATCCGATAAACCCTGTAGATGCATTGATAAAAACAGATTTGTGATAATGGTTATGAGAAACGATACAGGCAAATGCTATTCCTTCAAGGATCAGGAAAAGAAACACAGCATAATATTTCAATAGCAACCTGAGCAGTTTTCTCATAAAGAATGATTATCTCAGCAAAAACTGGAAGTTATTCACATTTTTTAGTGCGATGGCTGTCCCTCTTGCAACAGCGTGTAAGGGGTCTTCAGAAACG
Organism: uncultured Bacteroidales bacterium; assembly: GCA_964615585.1. Classification (GTDB taxonomy): domain Bacteria; phylum Bacteroidota; class Bacteroidia; order Bacteroidales; family ML635J-15; genus JAQIBY01. The sequence goes on from CAZTNS010000026.1 coordinate 6,641, forward strand.
TTTACAGGGATGTTGATTTTTTGTGCCAGTCTTTTATCAAGGCCTCTTAGCAATGCACCACCACCGGTTAGATGTACTCCATGATTATAAATGTCTGAATACAGTTCAGGAGGAATTTCTTCCAGCACACCCATAATGGCAGTTTCAATTTTTGATATTGATTTATCCAGGCAGTGGGCAATTTCCTGGTAAGATACCGGAATTTCAACGGGCAGGGCTGTCATTTGATGTGGTCCTCTGATGAGATATTCTTCTGGGGGATTTTCAATTTCAGTCATGGCAGCACCTACTTTTATTTTTATTTTTTCGGCAGTGCGATCACCAATTTTGATGTTGTGCTGGTGACGCATATACTCCATGATGTCATCGGTAAGTTCATCCCCTGCTACACGAATGGATTTGTTACAAACGATACCGCCCAAAGAAATTACGGCTATCTCTGTTGTACCACCACCAATGTCAATGACCATTGAGCCATCAGGAGCCTCGACATCTATACCAATGCCTACGGCTGCTGCCATAGGTTCATAAATGAGATATGCCTCACGGGCACCGGCATGTTCGGATGAATCTCGTACAGCTCTTATTTCAACTTCAGTACTTCCGGATGGGATACAGACAACCATTTTCAGGGAAGGCGTAATCAGTCGTTTCTTTTTATTGATCATTTTGATCATCCCTCTGATCATCATTTCAGCAGCATGAAAATCAGCAATTACCCCGTCTCTTAAAGGCCGTATCGTCCTGATATTTTTATGTGTTTTGCCATGCATCTGCCTGGCTTTGTGTCCGATAGCAACAAGTTTGCCTGTTTTTTCATCCAATGCAACAATCGAAGGTTCATCTACAAGAATTTTATCGTTGTAGATTATGATTGTGTTCGCTGTGCCAAGGTCAATGGCAAGTTCTTGAGTTAAAAAGGAAAATAAGCCCATTTTATTAAATTATTTATATGCTAAAAATAATACTTTTTTTTTTGGAAACCCCTGTTTAATGTTTAAAATGTCTGGTCCCTGTAAATATCATTGCCATGTCATTTCCATTACAGTAATCTATGCTCTCCTGGTCTCTGATTGATCCGCCCGGTTGAATTACTGCAGTAATTCCTGCCTGATGTGCAATTTCCACAGAATCCTTAAAAGGAAAAAATGCATCCGATGCCATCACAGCACCAGTGAGGTCAAAATTAAAATGGTTGGCTTTTTCAATGGCCTGTTTAAGGGCGTCAACCCTTGATGTTTGTCCCACACCACTGGCAATAAGTTGACGATTTTTTGCCAGAACAATGGCGTTGGATTTTGAATGTTTCACAATTTTGTTGGCAAAAAGCAAATCCTGAACTTCGTGGTCATCAGGTTTTTTATTGGTAACTGTTTTTAAATCGGCATCCGTTTCGGTTTTAAGATCACGATCCTGCCACAATACCCCGTTTAATATATTGCGAAACTGATGCACCGCAGGTGATTTTGCTTTATGTACAAGAATAATGCGATTTTTTTTCTGTTTTAAAGTATCAAGTGCTTCATCTGTATAACCGGGAGCAATGATTACTTCAAAGAAAATTTTATGAATTTTTTTTGCTGTTTCAGCATCCATGATGGTGTTTGCAATAATAATGCCGCCAAAAGCAGAAACAGGGTCTCCGGCAAGAGCATCTTTCCACGATTGTGTTAAATTATCACGGGTAGCAAGGCCGCACGCATTGTTATGTTTCAGGATGGCTACCGTGGGATCGTGAAAATCATGCATGAGTGAAACAGCAGCATCAATGTCAAGCAGGTTGTTGTAAGATATCTCTTTCCCGTGAAGCTTGTCAAAAATCTTGTCGAAATCACCGAAAAATCTGGCTGTCTGATGAGGGTTTTCACCGTATCTTAATTGTATTGGATCATTGTAACTCTGTCGAAACGCTGTTTTGGCATCACTATCAAAATAATTAAAAATAGTTGAATCATAATGCGATGACATGGAAAACGCTTCCATCGCAAAGGTTTTTCTTTCTTTTTCGCTGCTTTCGCCTTGTTTATCTTCAAGAAGATTGAGCAATTTTTCATATTGAGATTGATGCGATACAATCAAGACATCTTTATAATTTTTGGCTGCTGCTCTGATCAGAGAAATGCCGCCGATATCAATTTTTTCGATGATTTCCTGATGGGAAGAACCGGAAGATGCAGTTTCTTCAAACGGATAAAGGTCAACAATAACAAGGTCTATATCCGGGATGTTGTGGGTCAATGCTTCTTTTTTGTCTTGATCCGATTCTCTGCGTTTAAGAATCCCGCCAAAAATTCTTGGATGCAAGGTTTTGACACGTCCCCCAAGAATTGAAGGATAAGAAGTGATGTCTTCAACCGGGATAAGCTTTGCACCACATTGTTCAATGTATTTTTGTGTGCCACCGGTAGAATAAATGGTAACGCCCAACTCCTGCAGTTTATGGATAATTGCATCAAGGCCTTCTTTGTGATAAACCGAAATCAGTGCAGATTGTATCTTTTTCATCTGTAAATTCTTGTGCGGGTTATAATATATTTCTAAGCCTGCAAATTTAAGAATTTCAGCCTGTAATCCAAAGCTTTTAAGTGAATTGTTTTTGAAATAAATTTGGGCTTTGCCTGATTATGATTAATTTTATACCATGCAAAAAATTGGAATATATCTCATTATACTTATACTGGGAATGCTTACTGCTGGTGTATCTGCCCAGGAAAGCGATCTGAAGATTGGGCTGATGAAATACAGTGGTGGTGGCGATTGGTATGCTGATCCGACAGCACTACCCAATCTCATCGAATTTTGTAATAATGAACTGAATATGCAGCTTTATGTTGATCCGGAAACTGTGGAACCCGGTAGTTCTGAGATATTTAATTATCCATTTATCCACATGACAGGGCATGGTAATGTTATTTTCTCAGATTTTGAACGGGAAAACATCAGGAAATATTTACTGGGTGGCGGATTTTTACATATTGATGACAATTATGGAATGGACCAGTATATCCGGCAACAGATAAAAGAATTATTTCCGGATAAGGAATTAAATGAAGTGGGGTTTGATCACCCCATTTTTAGCCAGGCTTATAATTTTTCAAAGGGATTGCCAAAAATTCATGAACACGACAACAACCCTGCTCAGGCATTTGCTATTTTTCATCAGGGAAGGATTGTGCTTTTTTATACTTATGAAACAGACCTTAGTGACGGATGGGAAGACGCTGCTGTACATAATGACAGCCATGAAACAAGAATGAAAGCATTGAAAATGGGGGCCAATATCCTTGTATATGCTTTTTCAGAATGATTTACAGTTTTAATCTCTGACACACTGCTGTGGGCAAAGATGCAGCCTTATGGACAATGTGCTGATATCTTTCTATAAGGCACAAAAACCATTTACTTGTTGAGTTTTCATTGTTAACCCTTCATTTTCACTCACTTCGGCTGTGCTATTTAGACTTCGATAGCTATCTGTGCTAAGGACATTGGCTTGGCTCTGCCCTAGCGTGCACAAAATTTGCACAAGTTTTGTTTCTTGAATATAAGAATCAATAGAATGACCCTAATTGTTATTAATATCTGTTAATGATTGGGAATGAAGAGAGGCTTCTCCGAATCGGGAGTGTTAAACAGCATATCTAATGTGCATGTTTGGAGATGATGAGTTTTAATATGACCCGATTAGGTACATCAGTAATATGAAGAAAATAGACCCCGCTTTCCAGTCCGTGTAATACAAAATCCGTTTTAGTCAGAACTTTTTCAGTAACTACCCTGCCGTGTACATCATATAATACCATATTGAGTGGAAAATCCTCATTGTTCAGGCCATGCAAATAGAATTGTTCGTGTCCCGGATTTGGGTGCAGGCTGATGTTGGAAATTTGGTTTACATCATTAACAGATGCAGTACAATTTTCCACGGAGATGTTCATTGTTGCCATTTCGCTTTCGCAGGGAGTTTGCTCAATATACCAGTCATAGAAGTAGTAATAATAGCCTAGAGGGGTTTGTGAGGCACTGCTTTCTTTTATGCTGACAACATTTTCAATGGTATAAGGATAATCGAGGTAGCTTCCTTCTGAAGTTCTGAACAGATTGGGTGACTCGAGCCCAACAAGCTGCAGGTTTTCACCAACCGGAACGTTGAGATTAAGCTCAATCCGGCTAACGCCGTCGGGGACATATACGTTAGTGGCATCAATGACATTCTGATATTCATCCCGGACAGCGATGCTCCTTGTTCCTGCGCCATCTGCATTTACCAGTACCGAAGCAATGGTAAATGCCTGGTAGGCATCAAAAATGAGGTAATGTACATAATCCGGATTTCCGAAAAACCCACCACCTGCTGTGTTGTTGTTTGCTCCTACAGTATCAGGATCATCGGGGTATATTTCACGAATATAATAGCTTGTGTCATTGCTCAATGGGGCATGTGACCAGGGGTTTCCTGAATGTATCAGGTTTGTACAGCCCTCATCACTATACCAGTTGATTTCGCTGCCTGGTCCCGGTATTTCAAGGTTAAAAGCAGAATCGATACAAACCGTTTGAGTTTCTGCAACCGGCGCTTCCGGCAGGTTTACTTCAATGTCAATTGTTGTGGTATCATCACCATAGTCATTAGCAACATCCAACACAACCGTATAATTGCCGGATGTGGTATATACATGATTTGGATTGGTTTCTGTGCTGGAATTGCCATCCCCGAAATCCCACAACCAGCTCGTGGGGAAATTATAACTTTCATCTGAGAATTGTATATTTCCATTGCAAGTGCTGGTGCCGGAAGCAGAAAAATGGGCAATGGGAGGGGTATCCTCTTGCATGCATTCCCACTCAATCTTAAAACCACTGAGGGATAAGCCCTGATCCGAATAAAATTGGATGGTTATGCTGCCACCGCTTGAAACAATGGTTTCCGGATTACCCGTGGTGTTACAATAATACGTATCATTGATAAGGGGGGCAGAAGTATCGTCACCATCGTAAAAAGCAATGTAATCGTAGTCGCAGGTGCTACCGGAACCAGGTTCAATATCAAATTCATTGATGTTAAGGATGACCTGGCTGGCACCGGTAGGTTCAATGGTAAATGTGGCATCCGATTCATTGGCATAATTATCATCGGGGCCGCCGCAGTCATACAATGTGCCAAAACATTCCTGGGTTGATCCGCTACCGTTTTCGGGCATGAAAATCATACACGGATAAGCAGGGTCAATGGAAACATACCCTGTTTTTACATCTGTATCTTCACCGCACGTGCCACCATCGGCATACAGGCTTATATCAAAGTCTCCTTCAGTGGTATAAGTATGGGAGGGATTGATTTCTGTGCTGGTATTGCCATCGCCAAAATCCCACTGAAATGATGTTCCGTTAATGCTGTAATTTTGAAATTGCACAGTAAATGGTGCCTGGCAGTTTTCCGTGTAACTGGCTTCAAACGCTGCTTCAACAGTTGGTACATACGGGTCGCCAACACCAATGGCATAAAAGGCATCGGTTACAATGCCAACGGTATCACTGCATTCACCGTGGTAATCAATGGCTGAAAGAATCCCATAAAAACGGGTATCAATGTATTCAGATGTGCTGGTGAGATACACCGTTTGCATCCGGAACGCAATGTCTGCGGCTGCTTCCATGCCTATTGGGTTTATGCTGTATGAATCTCCGTTATCATTGGTACCGGAATCTCCTTCGCATAACATATAATACCAATAACATAAAGGTGACATGTTGGTATGCACCCCGCCATTGTCTGAAGCATCCGTAACCCAATAATTTCCCTGATACGTATCGGGTTTATTGTATGCGTTTGGGTCTGCCAGTGATCGGAAAACAGCTCCAATGTCTTCCCCGATTGTCCAGTCAGCATAAGATGGTACAGCGTAAAACTCAACGGTGGCGCCAAAAATATCGCTGAATGCCTCATTCAATGCCCCTGGTTCATCCTGGTAAACCAGGTTGCATGAATGTGTTGTCAATCCGTGCGTGATTTCATGGGCTGTGATATCAACTGTAGTCAGAGGCGTAAGGTTTTCACTTCCGTCCCCGTAGGTCATTACGCTCCCGTTCCAAAAGGCATTCACGTTGTTATCATAGCCATAATCTATCAGGTTGAAATGGATGTAGGAATTTAATTCATGACCGTTATTATCAATGGAATTACGTCCATGAATATCATAAAAGTAATCGTAAGTTTGTTCTGTGGCAAAATGGGCATCGGTAGCGTATTGATCCAGTTGTTCATTGGCATTGTCCCAGTGATTATCATCATCGGTAAAATCAACTGCTGAACCATAATCGTCGGTATTTTGACAATTGAATGTAGCAATGCCATTGCCCCGGCCGGATTCCCGTAATCTATAATATCCTTCGTAGCTGTCGGTGGTGATCTCCTGTTCGCCCGAATAACCTGTTACGGCAATTCCTTCTTCATCTGCTGTATGGATGCGGGTCTGTGTATGTAGTATGTCTCCGTTTTCTGCATCCACATAAACGTATTGCCGGCTGTATGGTTTCAAGGCAAAAATGTCAATCTTGTAAGCAGATTTGAATTGGTTACTGTAAAGATTTCCCTGTGCCGGAAGATAAATTTTTTCGGGTACCGGTTCGTTGTATGTTTCCCGGTAGGGGTTTTTAGCTCCGGCTTCAAAGATATATAAATCGGCATCCACATAAGCTTTTGCCTGATCCAGCGCTTCTTCCGGGGTCAAGGTAAAAGAACCCGAAATAAGGGGATCGGAAGCAATGTTGCCGTTCATGGAAATGCACTTTCCGTTTTTACTGTGCATCAGCCAGGCTGAGTATTCTAACGGAATACCACCTATGGTTTGCACATACCGGTCATGTTTTATGCCCAATTTATCCTGCGTGCTGTTTAGCTTTACTAAGCCTGCATCGTCAGAGTTGACAAACATCAGGCAATACTTCAGGGCTTTTTCTCCGGGTATTTGTTTGTCTTCGCTGAAGCGAATGTAGTTGGGTACCTCTGAAAAATCTTTCAGGCGAATCATATCAGCTCCGCCGGCAATAGCATCTGCCCGTTTTCCGGTAAAAATTTCAGGGTGTTGTTCCTGTGAAAACAGTGTAACGCTGATAATGAGTACCAACAGGGTAAGAAAAAAAGTACGAATCATATAAAATAAATTAAAACTTAGTCATTGAGCCCACTCTAAGAAGTCATTTTCGCCACAAAATCACTTTTTAGAGTGGACTCGTCATTTTATTTCATTTAATTAAATGGAAAAAAAGGTAAAATGGTTGCATAGGCCAAATTGCAATTGCTTGACAAAAACAGTTATGCTAACACACAAAAAATGCTAACCCGATAATCCCTTGCAAATAAAAGAAACCGGTCAGAGCCTTTTAAAATTGGCGCTGATAATTTCCTGTGGTGTAATACTGAGTACAGGTATTGGGGATTTATTCAGCATTTGCTTTGCATAAGATCCCATTAACAGGTTTGACAATGTCCAGTTTTGCTCTGTCATCATTGCGATCATATCTGCTTCAACGGTTTTGGCGTATTCAATTGTCACATCAGTGATGTTGTTTCCGACGATTAAACTGTTTTCATGTTCGATGTTTCGTTCCTTGAAATATTTCGAAACCTGGTTGGCATACATTTTTAACGTGTTGTGAATGCCTTCGGTTGTGGCAGATGTGACTTTTAAAATATGCACGGTAGAGTTGAACTTTTTAGCTATACTGGCAACCATTGGGATTTTCTCACGTGTTTCTTTGGTAATGTCAATTGGCATAACAATGGTTTTCGGGGGATTGATATAATTGCATGACCGGATGGAAAATACGGGGCGAATGGTACTTTCTACAATTCGGTAGGTGTTACTTCCGACAAAGTATTCATTCCAGCCTGACTCACCCTGGGTTGAGCAAATTATAGCAGAATCTTCAAAAGCGTCAACTTGTTCTGCTACTTCTTCATAAATACGCCCGTATTTTACAATAAAATCCAATGTGCCATTTTTATGCAATTTGCTTTTTTTATCTTCAATGATATCTTTCATTTGATTTTTAGCAATTTCTTTTTCTTGCTTAACAAGGTTGGAATATGCTTTTGTTTTTTTGTCAATAACATGAACAAGTTGAATATCTGCCTCATATTTATTGGCAATGTTAATCGCATAATCCAGGGCACATAGTGAATAATCAGAAAAATCCAATGGAACAATAATTTTTTTCATAAGATATATTTTTCAGTTTGTTAATAAAATTGTCATAAAAATAATAAAACTTTTGTATTTTTCAAAATTAGATGAAGGAATATGCTTTAAAATCGGATTATATCGTAATTGGTCTCATGTCAGGGACTTCTCTCGATGGTTTGGACGTGGTGTTGTGTGATTTTAATTATAAAAATGGCAAATGGCATCATTCAATCGTGAATGCAGCGGCTTTTGCATATGACAACACAATGTATGAAGCATTAAATGATGCCCGTTATTTTTCGGAGAAAAAACTGGTACAGTTGCACAACACATATGGTAAATGGATTGCCGGTGCTGTAAATGATTTTCTTTCTTTCCACCGGATCAAACATGAAAATGTTGATTTCATTGCTTCACATGGTCACACTGTTTTTCATCAGCCCGAATCAGGTTATACGTTACAGATTGGAGATGGCAAAACCATTGCTGAAATTTGCGGAATACCGGTAGTGTATGATTTCAGAACTGATGATTTAACATTGGGAGGGCAGGGGGCCCCGTTGGTACCTGTAGGTGATGCGATGCTTTTTCCTGATTACGATCAATGCCTAAATATTGGCGGTTTTTCTAACATTACAGATAAAAGCAATGACATTAAAGCCTGGGATATTTGTCCTGTAAATACAATATTGAATGATTTGGCCGGAAACTATGGAAAATCATATGACAGTAATGGTAATATTGGACGCAATGGAAAAGTGTTACCTGCATATCTTGATGCTTTTGAAAACCTGGATTTTTATCATAAGCCCCCTCCAAAATCCCTGGGACGTGAATGGATAGACATGTACATAAAACCTGTGCTTGATGATGCATTGAAAGAAAATTCAATACAGGATGTGATGCGAACCTGGTATGAGCATGTATCTTTCAGAATTGGTAGTGTGCTTAGCGGATGTGTTCTTATAACCGGCGGAGGTGCGCATAATGCGTTTTTGATTGAGCTGATCAGGCAAAAAAGCAACGCAGTTATTTATATTCCTGATCCTGAGCTTGTGGATTTTAAAGAAGCGATTATCTTTGCATTTCTGGGGGTGTTGAGATGGCGAAATGAAAACAATGTCATGTCAACTGTAACAGGTGCTTTTCGTGATCACAGCAGTGGGAAAATAGCCTTGTATTAAGGAAAAAGATGTGTTTGTATATTATCATGGGAACATTATTTCGTAATTTTTTATGAAGAGAATACAAACTAACATACATTGGTTGAAAAATAACGGAACATTTAATTTGAGAGATGCCGGCAATGTTTATTTTTGTTTGAAGAAGTAATTTATGAAAATTAGTATGGTGCAAATAGGATTATTGTTGTCGTTGTTGTTTGCTTTTTCCGGGGGTACTGACTCTGTTGAAGAAGGCCGTGAAGGTGTGTTTGAAGCTCATTCGCCTCCGTTTTTATTGACCGATACGGTTATGATTGATTCCCTTATCCGGAATATGACCATTGAGGAAAAAATCGGCCAGTTGTTTATGGTGGCTGCTTATTCAAATAAAGATAAAAAGCACGAAGATTACATCGAATACCTGGTCAGAGAAAAACACATCGGAGGGCTTATATTTATGCAGGGTGGGCCACAAAGGCAGACCAGACTGGTCGAACGGTATCAACAAGCGGCAGAGGTGCCCCTAATGCTGGCTATGGATGCTGAATGGGGACCATCCATGCGTTTGGATTCCACAATTCTGTATCCCAGGCAAATGATGATAGGAGCCATTCAGGATGATGATTTGATTTATGAGGTCGGTGTTGAGTATGCCCGGCAATTAAAAAGCCTCGGTATCCATATCAATTTTGCACCGGTAGTGGATGTCAATGTTAACCCCGAAAATCCGGTTATTAACAGCCGTTCCTATGGAGAAAACCCGGAGGATGTGGCACGTAAAGCGTATTATTTTTCCAAAGGATTGCAGGATAACCGAGTCCTGGCTGTAGCCAAACATTTTCCGGGGCATGGCGATACCGATACTGACTCCCATAAGGCTCTGCCAACGATACCCCATGATTTACCACGCCTGGATTCTATAGAGCTTTATCCATTCAGAAAATTGATAAATGCAGGTGTTGGTGGTGTTATGGTAGCCCATTTGTTTGTTCCTGAACTGGATTCTGTCCCAGACAGGGCATCTACGCTTTCCCCACGAATAGTTAATGATTTGTTGAAACAGGAGCTGGGTTTTCAGGGGCTTGTATTTACCGATGCACTCAACATGAAAGCGGTTGCTGATTATTACGAACCGGGCGAAATGGTAGTGGAAGCTTTTGCGGCGGGTAATGATGTTTTGTTGTTTCCATCTGATGTGCCGTTAGCTATTGAAAGTATGAAAAAGGCCATAACCAATGGACGCATAAGCATTGTGGATATTGATGAAAGGATAGCTAAGATACTGTCTGCTAAGCAGTGGATGGGGGTTATGGGTAAATTCTTCGGCATAAAAAACAATGAAAATCTGATTGACACACTGACAAATCCGCAGGCAACACTTATTCAACGTGAGATTGTTGAAAATGCCATTACATTGGTGGATATGAAAGACCATATTTTGCCTGTTCGTGATATTCATACCAAACAAATGGCTTCTTTTGATCTTGGGTCATACCAGATCAACAGTTTTCAGCAGCGATTGAAAGATTATGCCAATGTGCCGGCATACATTTACCGCAGGGATGCTGTGAATTTTGGAAAACAGGGATTGATTGACAAATTGGCAAACTATGATGTGGTTTTTGTTTCTGTTACCGGAATAACCCGGTCGCCTTCAGGGAATTTTGGTTTCAGCAATGAAGAAAAAGACATTATCAGGCGGCTGATAGACAAAACCAGTGTGATCTTTTGTTTTTTCGGTAACCCTTATGCCCTTAGAGATATAGAACTTATAAGAGAATCGGCTGCTACGATTGTTGCCTATGATGACCGGGAATTGACCCAGGATGTCACAGCCCAGATGATATTTGGCGGACTGCCATTTAAAGGACGGCTGCCTGTCGGAATAAATGAAAAATATACAGCCGGTTCTGGCGTAGATACTGAAGCTTTACGGCTTGCTTATACCAATGTCCCTGAACAGGTAGGTATCAACTCCAGGATGTTCAGTAAAGTAGATTTACTTGTGCAGGAAGCCATTGATGAGAGGGCAACGCCAGGGGCTCAAGTACTTGTGGCACGACATGGTAAAGTGTTTTTTCACAAATCCTATGGATACCATTCCTACAAAAAAGTACAAACGGTAAGGCATACTGATATTTACGATCTTGCGTCCGTTACCAAGATTGTTGCTACAACAGCGTCTCTGATGCATTTGTATGACAGGGGTGAATTCCAGCTTAATGACAGCCTGGGAAAACATCTGAAATGGCTGGCCGGAACCAATAAAGCCCCCCTTATGTTTAAGGATATACTTCCCCATCAGGCAGGATTGCGTCCGTGGATTCCCTTTTATAAAAATACAATAAAACCTGAGATGATCTCACAGTTTTATTCTGCACACAAAACAAAAGACAAAAATATTGAGGTTGCAGAAAATATGTTTGCTATTCATTCCATCAGAGATAGTATCATGAATGAAATCGTAGGTTCAAAATTGAGATCACAAAAAACATATAAATATTCAGACCTTGGTTTTTATCTGATGCGTGAATTCATTGAGTCCAAAACAAACTGCCCTTTAGACAGGTTTGTGGATTCTGTGTTTTATGAACCGCTGGGAGCTGGTACTATGGGGTATCATCCCTTGCATAAATATCCGCAGGCCAGCATTGTTCCCACTGAGAATGACAAGGTATTCCGAAAACAATTGTTACATGGTTATGTCCATGATCAGGGAGCTGGAATGTTGGGTGGAGTGGCCGGACATGCAGGTGTATTTTCAAATGCCAACGATCTGGCTAAGATCATGCAAATGTTTTTAAACAAAGGTGCATACGGAGGCAAACAATATTTTGACCCGGAAACGATTCAGTTGTTTAGTAGTCCTTTGTGTAATCCTTCTGAGAATCGAAGAGGATTGGGGTTTGATAAACCGGTCATTGATGAAGATGATACAGGCCCTGCTTGTAATTCTGCTTCCCCGGAAAGCTTTGGACATTCCGGATTTACCGGTATCCTTGCCTGGGTAGATCCCGAAACGGATTTGCTGTATGTGTTTTTGTCAAACCGGGTGTATCCGGACATGGATAACAAAAAATTGTTGGATATGGATACCAGAACCAACGTCCAGGAAGTTTTTTATCAGGCAATCATGGATAAACATCAATGTAAATGAGAAAACTGCTGATAAGTCTATTTCTATTTGTTGCTGTGACCGGAAGTGTTGTTGCCCAGTATTCACTTGAAAAACCAAAACCGGGGTTTTGGGAACGTGTGTATTTTGGGGGCGGGCTTGGCTTGTCATTTGGTAACGTTACTATGGTTGATATCTCACCACGGGTGAGTTACATGATACATCCCCGCTGGTATGCCGGTGTTGGTGGCAATTACTTTTATTATAAAAATAACTTGTATGATTTTCATACGCATATGTATGGCGGCAACTTATTCACCAATTATACACTGATACAGGATTTTAATAATATTCTACCCGTTGGGGAAAATGCAGGGTCATTGTTGTTACATGCGGAAGCCAATTTTATCAACATGGCCCCCGAAATGGATTACCTCGGGCAGCGAGATGACCGTTTTTGGTTGTTTCAGCCCCTGGCCGGCGTTGGGTTTAAAATCCCCACAGGCAGAAGGGCTTACGTTTTGATCCTGATCATGTATAATTTCAATGAAATGTATTATTCGCCTTCAGGCAATCCTGTCATCAATGTTAGTTTAATGTTTTAAGATAAAATAAAATGAACGCATACTTTATTGTCATAGCTGCATCGCTTACCATCATCATCTCGTATTTTTTTAACCTGATGGCCAAACGCACAAATGTGCCCAGTGTGTTGATGCTGATTGTATTTGGCATCCTGATAAAACAAGGCATGAATTTTACTGAGATGGCTAGTGTTAATTGGTTTTCGTATCTTGAAATACTCGGGATAATCGGTCTGATTATGATTGTATTGGAAGCTGCTCTTGATCTTGAACTGACAAAAGAAAAGCAAACTATTATCTGGAAGTCTTTGTCAATAGCTTTGCTGTCATTACTTCTGCTCGGGGCTGCAATTACAATCCTGCTGATGTGGATACTACATTTGGATGTTACCAGTGCCATGTTGTATTCTGTGCCTTTGTCAGTAATGAGCAGTGCAATTATAATCCCCAGTGTTGGAAATTTGACTGTGGAGAAGCGGGAATTTATGATTTATGAAAGTACCTTTTCAGATATTTTCGGTATCGTGATATTTTATTTTATCCTTAGCGGTACAGAAGCGGAGTCTGCCAAAGTCTTGTGGATGGGTGGATTCTTCAATATCATCATGACTATATTGATCTCTTTTGTTGTTTCCTATGGGCTGATACTGTTGTTTCAAAACATCAAAACAGACAATAAATTGTTTTTACTTATTTCAGTTTTGGTATTGCTCTATGCTGTTGCCAAGTTGTTCCATTTGTCTTCTTTGTTTATCATCCTGATTTTTGGGTTGATACTGAGAAACAGACATATATTTTTCAAAGGGAAGCTGGATAAATACCTGAAAAAAGCAGAAGTCAATGATATTTATAGAAATTTCAGATTGATAACCATTGAATCATCATTTGTGCTGCGAACGTTTTTCTTTGTCATCTTTGGCCTTACCATTACACTCTCCAGCTTGTTTTGTTATAAGGTGTTATTGTTGTCCATGGTATTTTTGGCGCTCATCTACGGTATCAGGTATGCATTGCTATTGTTGTTTTGCCGCAAAGAAATACAACCAAGGTTGTGGTTGGCTCCAAGAGGTCTGATAACGGTGTTGCTTTTTTATTCAATACCAAACGAATTTCTTGTGGAAAGTTTTGACCAGGGCATTTTGTTGTATGTCATTATTGTCACTAACCTGGTGATGGGATTTGCCCTGATGAAAACTGGACAGAAAACCAAAAAGCAAAAACTTACAGAACAAAATACACCAATTAATGTTGTAGATATAGAGAACTTTGATGATAAAGGAAATAATGACAATAACAATGATAATGATAATAACAATGAACTAAAAAAAGATGAGCAAGATGAAAATAGCGAAAAATAAGCACGTTGCTGTTGAGTATGAACTCAGGCTGGATTCCTTTGACGGGGAAATGGTGGAAAAAACCCATAATAATGAACCTGAAGAATTCCTTTTCGGACACGACCAGATGCTTGATGTGTTTGAAAAGAAATTGGAGGGAAAAGAAAAAGGGGATGCATTTAAAATTGAAATTCCGCCGGAAGAAGCCTTCGGAAATTACGATCCTGAAGCGCAGGTTGAATTCAGTGAAGAAGAGTTTATGGATTTGGCCGGTGATGAAATGGAATCTCTGGAAATCGGAGCGCTTATGCCAATGGAAGATGATGAGGGAAATCAATACGATGGCATCATCACTGAATACAATGACGATCGTGTTGTGATTGATTTTAATCATCCCCTGGCAGGTGAAACCTTGTTTTTCAGTGGAAAAGTATTAGATGTCAGGGATGCAGGCCAGGATGGAGAGGAAAATAAATAATAAGATTGGTAGTGAATTATTTAATATTTACCTTTGATAATTGAAAATATTGATATTAAGTAAATTATGAATGAAATTCAAGGTGAAGAAGCTTATGAACAGTTGCAAAAGCTGTTGAAGGAAAAACGTGATAATTTTCGCGTGATGGAAAAACAGGTGGACATTGATGTGCAGATGGCGTATTTTGATGCAGCAAAAAAAATTAAGAAAAAACTGCCGGAAGCTGATACCATCCTGAAAAATGCAAAGAAATTGTATGATCCTGATGTAGAGATTGAAGAGAAGAAAATCGTGTTAAATCAACTGGCTTCATTGGAAAATGTTAAGTCCTTCCGCGAGATTGAAGCTTTCTCAGAAAAAGCAGGGGATGAGTTGGACGACTGGGCAACTATGGCTTATCAGGAAAGCCTTATGTTAATGGAATCGGCTTTTTCAGATGAAGAGAAAGTTTTCGTGTCTAGTGGTATGGGCGGCAAGGGCAATAAACTCCGCTATTTTGCTACGTTTTTACATTCTGATCTTTTTGAGGATTTTACAGACCTGCAAATGAACCTTATCAGAAAAGAAGTGAAATATCATTTCGATAAAGCAGGAGCAGAGATTGAAGAAGAAAGCTTCAAAAATCATTATTTTATGATCACATGCCTGATACCCATAGATATAAACATCACTATCCTGTTTAGAGATATTGTAAATGAAGTAAATCAGTTTGGTTTTGTTCTGGCCGAAAATTTCCTTGTTACAAATGTTAAAAAATTGAGTTATAAAGAAGTGGATGATTTTGTCAAGGACAGAATGAGAAAAGTTCAGGATGAGGTGCTTGGAGATGTATTTAATAATGATGATGATGATTTAAACACTGACGACGACGATAATGATGAAGATGATGCGTAAAACCGTAAATCTTGCTATTCAGGTTCTTCCCTCAAGTGAAGGTAAACACCCGTATGAGATTGTGGATAAAGCCATAGCGGTGGTCAAAAAAGCAGGGGTGCCATACAAAGTTTGTCCGTTTGAAACGGTGATTGAAGCTCCTTATGATGAAGCCATGGATATTGCAAAAAAGGTGCAGGAAGCCTGTTACGATGCAGGGGCAGAAAAACTGATGTGCTATATGAAAATCCAAAGCTCTGCCCGTGGCGACGTAACTATCAATGATAAGATGGAAAAATATGAATAAAAAAACATGGCAGATAGTGCATTTTGGGAACCACGGATCAGTTAGCAAAATAAAAAAGTTGGTAAATACTGTTTTCTTGTTTTTATTTTATACTACGTCAATATAACATTTTAGGCGTAACTGACAAAAGGATGAGTGTAAAAAGCATTATCAACAATCCATTCAGCAGCTTGAAAACCTTTACGGCAGTTTAAGTCAGAGGGCATTTATCGAGGAGTTGGTACCGGAGTATGCAAAACACTATCTTCAGCAAATTTCACATGCGAACATTGCCGCTGAGGGGAAGGGGTGGTATGTAGAATAAGCCCGAAAGGTCTTTTTTATATCATTAATATGTCATATAACATATATAAGTCATAATTGATTTTCAGTAACTTATAATTTTGCATTACCAAAAAAATGATTAATTTTGATTGTGAAACATCTTTTTATGCAGAAACAAAAAAACAGTATTGATAAGTATAGAAGTTATTCAAAGCTTTTTTCATCAGCTAAATTTAACAAGCTCTTGAAAAAAGAAGATATTTCTTTTCTTACTAGTAATATATCAGCTTATGATAAGCAAGTCTTTGAATCCGCGGAGTTTCACAGCTATATGTATTATGTGAAATATGTCTATAATGAACTAGTCAAATACTACAGAAATGAATATATATTCAAGAATTCTCTGATTAATCAATTGTTACTAAAAAAATATGGGTTAGAAAATACCACTGCAATTAATGAGTTCAGGGTTGGTAAATCAATCGCAGACTTAGCTTTATTTAATGGTAACAGCAAGGTTTTTGAAGTAAAAACCGGCCTGGATAATGATAGCAGATTAAATAATCAATTGCGGGATTATTACAATGTTTTTAATGAATGCTATATCGTAACAGAGAAATCACAAATTGATAAATATGCATGGGAAAATTGCGGTACAGGTTTGATATTATTGAAGGATGATCATAATGGCATTAGTCTCAAAAAAGTAAGGGATGCAAAGATTAATGAAAATCTGGACAATGAGGTAATAATGCGTAGTTTGAGGACAGATGAATACAAGAAAATTGTATTTCAATATTA
Organism: uncultured Bacteroidales bacterium; assembly: GCA_964615585.1. Classification (GTDB taxonomy): domain Bacteria; phylum Bacteroidota; class Bacteroidia; order Bacteroidales; family ML635J-15; genus JAQIBY01. The sequence goes on from CAZTNS010000026.1 coordinate 23,749, forward strand.
TGGTTACCTTCCCAAAATGAATAGCTTTAACATGTATGACATTTGTAAGGAATTGATAATGGAGATTCCGACGGATGAATTATCTAAATTATTTGTACAGCAAATGAAAATGAGAAAGTCTGCATATAGCTATATCGATCAGGTGGATAGCGAATTAAGGCAACTTGTTTTATCCATGAATTTGCCCTTTTCAAAGTATGAGAAAATGAAAACACTATTAAATAAAACTTTAACAGCTTGAACATGTATTATCCATTTTTAAGAGGCAGGCAGTTTGAATTGATTGCTTTGCGAGAATTTTCTCAATCACAAAGTAAATCAAATAATGAAGTGATACCCATTATTGAGCCGGTAAGAGATTCTTTTAATAGTCTGAAAATTGCTTTCGACATTTTTAAAGAGAATGATTTCCGTTTTGCTTTGGTATTAAATCCGGAAGTAGGAGAATTGCAAGATAAAAATGTTTTGCAGAGTTTAGATGACTTGCTTCCTGAAAATTTCGTGCCGGCATTGCATGTGAAAAACAACTCAGCAAAAATAATTGAGATTATAAAACAAAATAATCTTAAAAATGTCATGCTTTTGCTATCACGAAGTACAGACATTACCAAACATGATTTTTATAAGTTGCTCCACACTGATGATATTGCATATATTGTTACGGAAGAGAACAAGTCTCTCAGGCGTAAATGCAGGAAAATGAAAAAAAAGGTCATCTTGTTAGAAGATTGTTTTGAGAAACAGAATAAATCAAGTGATTATCTTGGAATTCCAGAGCAAAAGTACACTGAGGAGAATATTTTTTACAAGGAAGATGGATACGCAGGATATGCTGATTATGCCGGAATCTCCAGTGAGTATTCTGAAGGGGGTACTTTACCTTATGCTGTTTCAATACATTTGACCTATAAAAAATCAAATGGAGAAATATGGATTAAGCATTTTACATCAGAATCTAATGAAAACAGAGAAAATATTCAGGGTAAATTTGCTCAGGCTGCGGAAAAAGCAATAAAATTTCTGAATAAAGAGAAAATCCATACTGTAGCATCTGAAGAGTTACGTGAATATTATCAGGAAAATAAATATCCTGGATTGGGGATGGTAAAGAAAATTTCCATTAAACATCATATTGAATTAATGAATTCTCTCATTTAATCTTTTTCGTATGGAAGTTTGTTCTGCTTGCTTTACTGATGATGAGATCAAAAAATTCATCCATGCTTTTTCTACACGAAAAGCTTATTGCAGATATTGTGGTAAAAAGGATGTTCCCGTAATTGATATTTCAGAAGTGCTTGACTTCTTTGAAGAACTGATAGCCCTTTATACTCCTGATAAAAATGGTATTCCAATATTGGAAATGATTAATAGGGATTGGGAGATTTTTTCACTGATCGGCGGAAAAGATTTATTGAACAAGCTGCTTGAAATGCTGAAATCTGAAATCAAAACATCACAAACAAAGGTGAATTACATCCCAGACTTGAAGTATAATATTCATTTGTGGGACAAACTAAAAAGAGAATTAAAATGGGAGCGCAGGTATTTTCCAAACATATCCTTTATGGAAAATGCAGGATGGGATGCTTTCTTCTCTGAGCTTGTTGAATATTCTGATCAAAAAACCTTTTATCGGGCACGGATACATCAATCAGACAACATGTCTCCATATAAAAAACAGGAAATGGGTGTGCCTGATAACCTTAAAGTAAAGCCAGGCAGGGCAAATCCTCAGGGGATTCCATATTTATATCTAAGTGATAGCGAGCTAACAACGCTTTACGAAACCAGAGCATTGTTTAAAGATGAGCTTAGCATTGGTAAATTCAAAGTTAAGAAAGGAATTACATTAAAATTGTTTGATTTTACATGTCGCCCCAGTGCTTTTGTTGCGAATGGCTTCCTTAATAGCTTCGCAAAAGGGATTTTGTTAAAAAATAAGATCAGTGAAGATTTATCCAAGCCCATTCGCAGATATGATTCAACAATAGATTATGTACCTACACAGTTTATTTGTGAATATCTCAATTATAAAATAGGAGCCGATGGTCTTATCTTTGATAGTTCGTTACATAGTGAAGGACAAAATGTTGTCATATTTAATCCTGACAAACTTGAATGTGTTGAGGTAAACAAAAGAATTGTCACAGCTCTTGACTTGCGTTTTGATTGATCATTTATTTTATTGCTTTATACTTTTTTGTGATTACCTCGCAAATTGATAGAAGTTTTTCAATACGATCTATATTTTCCTTTTTCTTGATGCTCCCGGTTCCTTTAACCTTTTCAAGGCGCTTTTGCATGTACTCGAATTTAGCCTGATAACGCACAAGATACGCTTGTAATATTTTATCCAGCAAGGTTTTTTGTTGTTTGAAGTTGCCATCAATGTACTCAATTAATATTTTTATCGGCTCAGCCCTTTCGATTAGATAATCTACTCTGGGATCAAATTCTAATGGATTATTTTTATTAATTATTTCTTTTCCCAACTCTGTTATAGCATATTTGTGTATGGCAGCAGGC
>CAZTNS010000027.1:0-26014 GCA_964615585.1 uncultured Bacteroidales bacterium
ATTTCCATAGACAAATTTAAGTTATCTTTTTTGAAGTTCCCCTGTTTTCCGGGGGCGAGCACTGATTACTAAATTGGCTCTGTTGAAAAAGTTTGATATGCACCATATTCTAGGCGACAAGAAGAAGATGTATTAGCATACTTCGATTTACAGTCAACTATTATGATATTGTGCATCAGGCTAACAAACACAAAAACCCTGTATTTATAAAGGTATCTAATGATGTAAATCATTGACATTTATTGTGTTTTTCAGCAGACCATAATATGACATCAGGCTTCTTCCTGGTCTTCGGCATAAGCTTTAAGAAGTTTTTCCTGAATGTCACCCGGGACTTGAGTATATTCAGAATAGCTCATATTATACATGGCACGGCCACCCGTTATTGAGCGAAGTGCAGTAGAATAATTTCCCATTTCTGCCAGTGGTACTTTTGCACGTATTTTTTCAAAACCATCTTCACTGCTCATCCCCTGTACTATAGCACGTCTGCCTTGTAGGTCACTCATGACATCACCCATTCTGTCACCGGGAACAAAAACTTCCACATTATATATAGGTTCCATGATTTTGGGGCCTGCATTTTTAAAGGCTGTGCTGAAAGCATTACGTCCGGCAAGCTTAAATGATATTTCATTGGAGTCAACAGGGTGCATTTTGCCATCATATACATAAACACGAATATCACGGGCATAGGAGCCGGTAAGAGGACCTTCTTCCATTTTTTCCATAATCCCTTTATAAATGGCAGGCATGAAGCGGTTATCAATACTTCCGCCTACAATACAATTATAAAACTGTAATACACCACCCCATTCAAGTTGATATTCTTCTTTGTCACGAATACTGATTTTTATTTCTTTACCACCTACTTTCATTAATGAGGAATCAGTCATGTTTTCGGTAACAGGTTCAATTATCATATGCACTTCACCAAATTGTCCGGCACCCCCTGATTGTTTTTTATGTCTGTAATCTGCCTGTGCTTTTTTGGTGATGGTTTCCCTATATGGTATTTTTGGTGTAACAAATTCAGTTTCTACATTAAAGATGTTGTCAAGGTGCCATTTAAGAATGTTCAGGTGGTATTCTCCTTGTCCACTTACAATCAGTTGTTTTAGCTCTTTTGAGTGTTCCATCAATAAGGTGGGATCCTCTAGATGCATTTTTGTCAGGGCTTCTCCTACTTTTTCCTCATCTCCTTCGGACAATGGACGGATGGCACTCCTGTGTTTTGGTTCGGGGTAATCAATAACAGGAAATTCAACTTTAGAGCCGGAGGCCCTTAGTGTATCATTGGTTTTTGTGACCTTTAATTTTACCGTGGCACCAATATCGCCGGCACTAATTTCATCAATTTTGGTTCTGTTTTTCCCTGCACAAGCATATAATTGGGTAATGCGTTCTTTTGTGTCTTTACGGACGTTGATTACATCCATCCCTTCACTGATTTTACCTGATGTAACCTTGAAATAATGAATGTCACCTATATGTTCTTCTGATGAAGATTTAAAAACAAAGGCTGAAAACGGAGCATCTGTTTTACATTCAACAGGATTCCCTTCTATATCTTTTAATTGATCAACCTGATCAGGTGCTGGAGCTACATTGGCAATAAAATCCATCAGCAAATCTATGCCTGCTTGCGGCTTGGCTGAAAAGCAAAATACAGGATACAAACTACCTGATATCAGACCGGATGTTAGCCCTTTCATTAAATCTTCTTCTGACAATGTCTCTTCTTCAAAATATTTTTCCATTAACGCATCATCGGTTTCTGCAGCTTTTTCAATGAGCTCGGAACGAAGTTCATCAGCCTTGTCCTGATGGTCAGCAGGGATATCCTTTATTTCAGCTTTGCCATCTTTATATGTGTACATTTTCATCGTCAGTACATCCACAATGCTGTCAAAATTAATGCCCGGATTTATTGGAAATTGTATGCTCGTTGCTGCACTCCCGAAATTTTCCTGCACACTTTCTATGGTTTTTTCGTAATTTGTTTTTTCATGGTCCAGATGATTGATTCCTAACATCAAAGGTTTATTGAATTTCGAGGTCTGACGTTTATGAATTTCTGTTCCCACTTCAATTCCGTTTTGTCCGTTAATTAACATCAGATTTGTGTCAGATGCATACATGCTTGTGATTACATTTCCCACAAAATCATCCATGCCTGGATTGTCAATGAAATTAATTTTTTTGCCTTTATGTTCAACGAAAACAACTGAAGAAAATACAGAATTACCGTTTTCCTTTTCAATTGGCTTATAATCCGAAATAGTATTCTTTGTTGATACATCTCCTTTTCGTTGGATAGCACCGCTTTCAAAAACCATTGCCTCTGCTAATGTGGTTTTTCCACTACCTGAATTGCCTAACAAAGACAGGTTTTTTATTTCACTGGTCTGATAGTTTTTCATAATAAATTACTTCTTTTTATGTCTGTCAGTTGATTATTATTAATAAATTGATCCTTTTTTCATAAAGGGTTACAAAAATAATACATATTTATTTAGATGCAAACAACATGTGAAAATATATAGGTTTGTTTTATTGTTTTTGATGCAGCACCATCTGTCAGGTTAACCAGTGAACAATGATAAAGGCATGGTTTTGATACCCCATTTCATTGAATGGATGACACCAAAGGTGGTCGAACATGAATAACAAGACACTCCTGAAAAGCTTTTGGCACGTGTTTTTGCATTTTATTTCAAAAACCGTAAAAAAAACATTGGACATGAGCGATGCCTGAGTATAGATAAACTTGCAATAATAAAACCAGCCGAAGTTGTCTTGAAGCCTGTTTTTGATGCATAATATAAGCTTACGGCATGCTCTTTACGGGTATTTGAACAAGAAAAAATAACCAAACAAATATTTTTTTTTAAATGTTTGTTGTTAATAAGAAAAAATAAAATACCTTTGCAGTCCAATTTGGAAAAATAGTTTTTGTTTAATAACAACATTGAAGTTATGCCAACAATACAGCAATTAGTCCGTAAAGGAAGAAAACGTCAGGTGGAAAAAAGTAAGTCACCTGCACTTGGTTCTTGTCCACAACGCAGGGGTGTATGTACAAGGGTATATACCACCACCCCGAAAAAACCTAACTCTGCAATGCGCAAAGTTGCAAGGGTGCGTTTAACCAATGGAAAAGAAGTTAATGCATACATTCCCGGAGAAGGACATAATCTGCAGGAACACTCCATTGTTTTGATTCGTGGGGGACGTGTTAAAGACCTTCCGGGAGTACGTTATCATATCATTCGCGGAGCACTTGATACATCCGGTGTAGAAGGCAGAACCCAGAAGCGGTCAAAATATGGTGCCAAAAAACCCAAAAAATAAGCAATAAGAATTATGAGAAAGATTAAAAATTATACAAGAGAACGTGAGGCAGATCCTGTTTACAACGATGAACTTGTAACCCGTTTTGCCAATGATTTAATGTTGAATGGTAAAAAAGCCCAGGCATTAAATATACTGTATAAAGCTTTCGATATTGTTGAAGAACGTAAGAAAGACACAGAACTTTCTGCTTTGGAGATATGGAAAAAGGCGGTGCAGAATGTTACCCCATTGGTGGAGGTGAAAAGTCGCCGTATTGGAGGTGCTACCTTTCAAGTGCCTATGGAGATCCGTGCAGACAGAAAAATATCTGTTGCTAACAAATGGGTAATACAGGCTGCCCGTAAACGTAGCGGAAAATCCATGGCTGAAAATCTTTCCGCTGAAATTTTGGCTGCCTTTAAAGAAGAAGGCGGAGCAATTAAGAAAAAAGAAGATACACATAGAATGGCTGATGCTAACAGGGCATTTTCACATTTTAGATTTTAGTGATTGTATGGCTTTAGAGTACACCAGAAATATAGGGATAATGGCTCACATTGATGCCGGTAAAACTACAACTACCGAGCGGATTCTCTATTATACAGGTGTGAACTATAAGCTTGGAGAAGTGCATGATGGTGCTGCTACTATGGATTGGATGCAGCAGGAACAACAAAGAGGCATTACCATAACATCTGCAGCCACAACAACTTTCTGGAATCAGAACAATACAGCCTATAAAATCAATATCATTGATACTCCGGGACACGTTGATTTTACCGTCGAAGTTGAAAGATCGCTCAGGGTGCTGGATGGAGCAGTTGCTGTGTTTTGTGCTGTTGGTTGTGTGGAACCTCAATCTGAAACCGTCTGGAGACAAGCTGATCGTTATAAAGTTCCCAGAATTGCTTTTGTCAATAAAATGGACAGGGTCGGGGCTGATTTTTTTAGAGTAGTTGAACAAATCCAAACCAAATTAAAATCAAACCCTGTACCAATGCAAATTCCAGTAGGTGTTGAAGATGAGTTCAGAGGGGTTGTTGATCTGATCACTGAAAAAGCCTATTTATGGCCACTTGATGATGAAGGTCTTGGATCAAAATATGAAATTACTGAAGTTCCGGATGATTTGAAAGATGAAGTTCATGAATGGAGAGAAAAACTAATTGAAACCATTGCTGCTTCAGATGAGAAATTATTTGAACGGTTTTTTAATGACAGAAGTGAAATTTCTGTTGAAGAGTTCAAAAATGTTGCCCGAAAAGCGGTTTTAAACAGGGAAGTTGTCCCTGTTTTTTGTGGTGCTGCCTTTAAAAACATGGGAGTTCAGCCATTGTTGGATGCCATTGTTGATTATCTCCCCAGCCCGCTTGATGTTGAGAATATTGAAGGCATTCATCCTGTTACCAATGAAAAGATTTCCCGGAAACCCGATCCGGAACAGCCTCTTGCTGCTTTGTGTTTTAAAATTGCCACCAGTAGTTTCGTTGGCAGACTTGCTTATTTAAGGGTGTATTCAGGAACAATTAATGCTAAACAGCAAGCATATAACATCAGGACAAATAAACATGAACGGCTAAATAAATTGTATCAGATGCATGCCAATAAGCAGACATCCCTGGATAAGATATCAGCAGGAGACATCTGTGCAATTGTTGGATTTAAAAACATAAAAACCGGAGATACGCTTTGTGATAAAAATAATCCGGTTATCCTCGAAAATATTCAATTCCCCGAACCGGTAATTGGCCTTGCCATTGAACCTGAAATTCAGGCAGACCTTGACAAAGTAGGGAATGCACTTGATAAACTTGCTGAGGAAGATCCCACATTTACAGTAAAACATGATGAGCAGTCAGGGCAAACCATCATAAATGGGATGGGGGAATTACACCTGGAAATTCTCATTGACAGATTAAAACATGAATTCGGAATTAACCTCAATCATGGTGCCCCTCATGTTAATTATAAAGAAAGACTGGAAGGAGAAGTTACACACAGAGAGGTTTTTAAAAAACAAACCGGTGGCAAAGGCAAATATGCAGATATAGAAATTGTTGTATCCGGTGTGAGTGAAAGGGAAAAAGGCTTGTTTTTTGAAAACAAAATCAAGGGTGGAGCCATTCCAAAAGAATATATTTCTGCTGTTGAAAAAGGTTTTATGTCTGCAATGAACAATGGCCCGGTGGCTGGATTTCCTATTGAAGGAGTTAAAATTGTGCTTGTTGATGGCAGCCATCATCTTGTAGATTCTGATGAATTGGCTTTTGAAATTGCCGCCAGACAGGCATTTAAAAATGCCAGCAGGAAAATGAATGCCAGATTGCTGGAACCTGTTATGAAATTAGAAGTCACTACCCCGGAAGAATATTTGGGAGATGTAGTGGCAGACTTAAATAAACGCCGTGCTGAAATAAAAGGTATGGACGAACAAAGTGGTGCCAAAATTGTGCATGCCTTTGTCCCTCTTGCTGAACAGTTTGGTTATGTTACTGCATTAAGAACACTTTCTTCAGGGAGGGCAAACTCTTCCATGGAATTTAGCCATTATGAGCCTATGCCCGAAGATATGGAGAAAAAAGTACTTGAAAAAGGATTGTTGTTTTTTTAATTGTTATTGTGTATGAGTCAGAAAATACGAATTAAACTCAGATCTTACGATCACAACCTGTTGGATAAATCATCAGAAAAGATCGTGAAAACAGTGAAAACTACTGGTGCTGTGATTGGTGGCCCTATTCCGCTTCCAACCCACAAGCGGATTTTTACGGTAAACCGTGCAACGTTTGTCAACAAAAAAGCACGTGAACAGTTTGAAGTGAATTCGCACAAACGGTTGCTGGACATTTACAGTAGTACAGCAAATACCATTGATGCCCTGATGAAACTTGAACTGCCCAGTGGTGTAGATGTAGAAATTAAAGTGTAAATTTAATATTTTTAGAAATGCAAGGAATAATAGGAAAAAAAGTAGGAATGACTTCCATCTACAGTGTTGAGGGGAAAAATATCCCATGCACTGTCATTGAAGCTGGTCCTTGTGTTGTTACACAGGTTAAAACCGAAAAAACTGACGGCTATGATGCTGTTCAGCTTGCTTTCGATGAAAAGAAAGAAAAACACACCTCCAAAGCAATGAGCACCCACTTTAAAAAAGCAAAAACAACACCTAAACGAAAAGTGGTTGAATTTCGAAACTTTGGAAGGGATGTTAAAAGGGGTGATGAGATTACCGTTGACATTTTTATTGAAGGTGAATGGTGTGATGTGAGTGGCAATACAAAGGGAAAAGGATTCCAGGGTGTCGTGAAACGATATAATTTTGCTGGCGTTGGTGGCCGTACTCATGGCCAGAAAGACAGGGAAAGAGCCCCCGGATCACTAGGAGGGTCGTCTGATCCTTCACGTGTGTTTAAAGGTATGCGTATGGCTGGACGCCATGGTGGATTTAAAGTAAAAGTAATCAGCCTTAAAGTGCTGAAAAAAATTCCCGAAAGTAATTTATTGTTAGTTAAAGGTTCCGTACCAGGTGCTAAAGGTTCATATTTAATAATTGAGAAATAATGAAACTAAAAGTTTATAACAACAAAGGCCAGGAAACCGGTAATAACATTGATATCAGCGATGAAATATTCGCGGTTGAACCAAATGATCATGCGATCTATCTCGATTGTAAACAATACCTGGCAAACAAAAGGCAAGGGACACACAAAACCAAAGAACGTAGTGAAATAGCCGGAAGTACCAAAAAGATAAAACGACAAAAAGGAACAGGTACAGCTCGTGCCGGGGATATAAAAAATCCCATTTTTAGAGGAGGTGGGCGTACTTTTGGTCCTCGCCCCAGGTCTTATGATCAGAAAATCAATAAGAAAACAAAACGGCTGGCTAGAAAATCTGCACTTAGTTACCAAGTCAGAGATGGAAATATTCTTGTCGTAGATGACTTTGGTATTGATGAAATTAAAACTCAGAAAGTGGCAGAAATTCCGAAAAATTTTAAAATTTCTGAGAAAAATCTGGTTTTTGTTGTGAATCAACAAAATAAAAACCTATATTTGTCATCTCGAAATTTGCCGGGGGTGAAGATAGTAAGTGTTTCAGATCTAAATACTTATGACATTCTAAAGGCCTCGGTTTTGATGTTTGAAGAGAAATCAATTAAGGTTTTAAATGAAAACCTGGCTTAAAAAGTTATCGAAATGAATATTTTATTGAAACCTATAGTGACAGAAAAAATGACGGATCAGGCTGAAAAGCTGAACCGTTATGGATTTATCGTCGATGTTAAGGCAAATAAAGCACAAATCAAAAAGGCAATTGAAGGCCTCTATGATGTGAATGTCCTTGATATCAATACTATGCGTTATAATGGCAAACTGAAAACACGATATACCAAAACTGGTATTGTAAGTGGTAGAACCAATGCCTATAAAAAAGCGATCGTTAGCCTCGATGAATCCGATACAATAGATTTTTACAGCAATATTTAATCTGAAGTTATGGCAGTCAGAAAATTTAAACCCACAACGCCGGGACAAAGAAATAAGATGATAAGCAGTTTTTCCGATATCACAACAAAGAAACCGGAAAAATCATTGCTTGAACCATTGAAAAAATCTGGTGGCAGAAATAAAGCCGGTAAAATGACTATCCCTCACAGGGGGGGTGGACACAAGCGCAGGTATCGTGTTATTGATTTTAAAAGGATGAAAGACGGGATGAAAGCCACCGTTAAAACCGTTGAATATGATCCAAACAGGTCCGCACGTATCGCTCTGGTTCAGTATGAAGATGGTGAAAAAACATATATACTGGCACCAAATGGTTTACAGATAGGCCAGGTTTTGCTTAGCGGAAAAGGCGTAGCTCCTGAAGTGGGGAATGCATTATTTCTGAGTGACATACCCCTGGGAACCATCATTCATAACATTGAAATGCACCCTGGACAGGGAGCCATGTTGACTCGTAGTGCAGGTACTTTTGCTCAGATCGTTTCGAGGGAAGGAAAATATGCTGTGATCAAGTTACCTTCAGGGGAGGTTCGTAGAATTCTGACAACATGTAAAGCCACTATTGGTAGCGTATCAAATGCCGATCATAGCCTTGAAATATCCGGAAAAGCCGGCCGTTCACGTTGGCAAGGGCGCAGACCCAGGGTTCGTGGTGTAGTGATGAACCCTGTTGATCATCCAATGGGCGGAGGTGAAGGACGTGCATCAGGTGGCCATCCAAGATCCAAAAAAGGATTGTATGCGAAAGGCTATAAAACACGCAGACCAAATAAAGCATCTGATAGATATATCATTGAAAGACGTAAAAAAAGAAAAAAATAAGACATAAGATATGAGCAGATCATTAAAAAAAGGACCATTTATTGATCCGAGTCTGGAAAAAAAAGTTCTGGTAATGCAGGAAGCCAAAAAAAAATCTACAATTAAAACATGGGCCAGAGCATCTATTATTTCTCCCGATTTTGTGGGATTAACCATTGCAGTTCATAATGGAAAAAAATTTGTCCCTGTGTACATTACAGAAAACATGGTGGGACATAAACTTGGAGAATTTGCTCCGACCAGATTGTTTAGAGGTCATGTAGGTAATAAAAAGTAAAAACAGTAAAACGTTATGGGAGCCAGAAAAAGATTAGCGGCCGAAAAAAGAAAAGAGGCCAGAAAAAATATAAGTTTCGCTGTACTGAAAAACTGTCCCACATCTCCCAGAAAAATGAGATTGATGGCAGATCTGATCAGAGGAAAGTCAGTGGATGAAGCTTTAGATATTTTGAAATTCTCTTCAAAAGAAGCTTCGGGAAGACTTGAGAAACTATTGATGTCAGCCATTGCAAATTGGCAGGCAAAAAATGAAAATGTAAGAATTGAAGATGCTAACCTGATGGTGAGTGAAATATTTGTTGATTCCGCCAGAATGCTGAAAAGAATTCAGCCAGCACCTCAGGGTAGGGCACACAGGATAAGAAAACGCTCAAATCATGTGACCGTTACGGTTGAAAGTGCAAATGTTTTGATGGGAAGCGAGAACAACGAACAAAATGTAAACGTGGAATCAGTAAATGCAGAAGAAGAATCTGAAAATTAAAATAATAGTCGATGGGACAAAAGGTAAATCCAATAAGCAATAGGTTAGGAATCATCAGAGGATGGGATTCAAACTGGTATGGTGGCAATAATTACGGGGATAAAATCCTTGAAGATTATAAATTGCGCCAATATCTGAATGTGCGACTTGCAAAAGCCAGTGTGGCAAAAATTGTCATTGAGCGTTCAATTAAAATGGTTACCATTACTGTTCATACTGCCCGCCCGGGTATTATTATTGGTAGGGGCGGTTCAGAGGTGGATAAACTCAAAGAAGAGCTCAAAAAAATTACATCAAAAGAAGTGCAGATCAATATCTTTGAGATAAAAAGACCAGAACTCGTTGCTGAGTTAGTGGCTTCTAACATTGCTAGACAAATTGAAGGCAAAATTGCTTACAGGCGTGCCGTGAAAATGGCAATTACCTCCACCATGAGAATGGATGCACAGGGTATTAAAGTGCTTGTCTCTGGAAGACTTAATGGAGCTGAAATGGCCAGATCAGAAACGTATAAAGAAGGCAGGATACCTTTGCATACCTTCCGGGCTGATATTGATTATGCCCTGGCTGAAGCACTTACCAAAACCGGGATGATTGGTGTGAAAACCTGGATTTGCAGAGGTGAAATTTATGGAAAAGTTGATCTCTCTCCCAATGCGGGGATGAGTAAAAAAGGTGCTGGTAAGAAACGGTTTAATAAAAGAAGAAAATAAAGTGCATTGATCATGTTACAACCAAAAAAAGTAAAATACAGAAGACACCAAAAAGGCAAAATGAAAGGTAACGCACATCGCGGTACTTCGATTGCTTTTGGATCATTTGCCCTGAAAACACTTGAAACAAGTTGGATTGACGGTCGACAAATTGAAGCAGCAAGGATCGCTATTACGCGTGAAATGCAACGACAAGGTAAGTTATGGGTCAGAATATTTCCCGACAAACCCATTACAAAAAAACCTGCCGAAGTGCGTATGGGTAAAGGTAAAGGTGATCCGGAAACTTTTGTGGCAAGGGTGACTCCCGGCAGAATTATGTTTGAAATTGATGGCGTCCCTTTTGATAAAGCACAGGAAGCACTCAGACTGGGTGCCCAAAAATTACCCGTGAGAACAAAATTCATTGTTAGAAGGGATTATGATTTTAACAATTAAAATTTAGAACAATGAAAAACACTGAAATAAAACAGTTAACCACCAAGGAAATTCTCGAAAAAATCGGGGACGAAAAAAATACACTCACAAGGTTAAAATTGAGTCATGCTGTTTCCCCATTGGAGAATCCAAATAAAATAACGGATGTTAAACGTGATATTGCACGGCTGAAAACTGAATTGAGGCAACGGGAGCTTAGTGAAAAATAGAATAATTATGGAAAGAAAACTACGAAAAGAACGTGTGGGTGTTGTGGTAAGTAATAAAATGGATAAGTCCATTACCGTCAACATCAAACGAAAAGAAAAACATCCGATGTACGGGAAGTTTATGAATAAAAGCAAAAAATTCCTTGCACATGATGAAGAAAACAAATGCGATATCGGCGATACTGTCCGGATTATGGAAACTCGCCCGGTGAGCAAAAATAAAAAGTGGAGATTAGTTGAAATCATTGAAAAAGTTAAGTAAGAAATGGTACAGCAGGAATCAAAATTAACAGTAGCCGATAACAGCGGGGCTAAAATCGTACAGTGCATTCGTGTGCTTGGCGGTACAGGTAAAAGATATGCCAGTATCGGTGACCAGATTATGGTAAGTGTAAAATCCGCTATGCCTGGCAGCGAAACCAAAAAAGGTTCAGTGGCAAGGGCTGTTGTAGTCAGAACCAATAAAGAAGTGCGTCGCCAGGATGGTTCCTATATCCGGTTTGATGATAATGCCTGTGTATTACTTGACAGTGCCGGAGAAATTAAAGGAACCAGAATATTTGGCCCGATTGCAAGAGAATTGCGTAATAAAAAATATATGAGAATCATTTCATTAGCGTCTGAAGTATTGTAAATTATATAGACATGGCAAAGAAATTACATATCAAAAAGGGAGATACTGTGATGGTAATTACCGGAGAATCCAAAGGATACCAAGGTAAAGTACTGCAGATTATTCCCGCGAAAAATAAAGCTATCGTGGAAGGGGCAAACCTCGTTTCACGTCATACAAAACCCAACGCCCAAAATACCGAAGGGGGAATCATCAAGAAAGAAGCCCCTATTCATCTGTCAAATCTGATGCTGATTGACCCTAAAGAAGGAAAACCAACCCGGGTGGGAAGAAGAAAAGAAAATAATAAGCTGATTCGTTATTCAAAATTATCAGGGGAGGACATTAAGTAATGGCATATAAACCGAATTTTCAGAAAAAATATGAGGATGAAATTATTCCCAAATTGAAAGATAAATTTCAATACACCTCAATTATGGAGATACCCAGAATTGAGAAAGTTGTTATAAATCAGGGAATAGGAGAGGCTATCACAGATAAAAAACTCATCTCGGCAGCAATGGAAGAGTTGGCACTCATCACCGGTCAACAACCGGTTACAACCTATTCTAAAAGAGATATATCCAACTTTAAAGTGCGTAAAGGGATGCCCATCGGGGTGAGGGTTACACTCAGAAGACATAGAATGTATGAATTCCTCGAAAGATTTGTCAGAAGTGCTCTGCCAAGAATCAGGGACTTCAAAGGAGTAGGTATCAAATTTGATGGAAGGGGTAATTACACACTTGGTGTGAATGAACAAATCATTTTCCCGGAAATCAATCTTGATAAAGTTGGCAAAATTATGGGTATGAATGTTACCCTTGTTACTACTGCAAAAACCGATGAGGAAGCATACGCATTGTTGACAGAATTTGGAATACCATTTAAAAACAAACAAAAAGCATAAAGTATGGCAAAAGAATCCATCAAAGCGCGTGAAAGAAAACGCAAAAAAATGGTTGAAAAATACGCTGAAAAGCGGGCGAAATTGAAAATGGAAGGAGATTATGATGCCCTTCATAAATTGCCTAGGAATTCATCCAAAGTGCGGTTGCACAACAGATGCAGTATCTCAGGCAGGCCAAAAGGGTATATGCGCCAGTTTGGTGTAAGTAGAATTGTATTCAGGGAAATGGCTTCAAATGGCCTCATCCCCGGAGTAAAAAAAGCGAGTTGGTAATAATTTGATATAAGCATGTAATTATGACAGATCCAATTGCAGATTATTTGACCAGAATAAGAAATGGAATCCAGGCTAAACAAAGAATCGTGGAAATCCCAGGGTCAAACCTTAAATATGAAATGACAAAAGTCCTCTTCGATAAAGGCTATATCCTTAATTATAAATTTGAAGAGGATAATAAACAGGGAATTATCAAAATAGCTTTGAAATATCACCCAAAAACAAAGCTGTCAGCCATAAAAAACCTGGAAAGGGTTAGTAAGCCCGGACTTAGGAAATATGCCAATGTGAAAAGTATTCCCAGAGTACTTAATGGGCTAGGTATAGCACTGATCTCAACTTCGCATGGTGTTATGTCTGATAAAGAAGCCAAAAAATTGAATTTGGGTGGCGAAGTATTGTGTTACGTTTATTAAAATTTTTATCATGTCAAGAACAGGCAATTTACCAATTCAAATACCAGAAAGTGTCACAGTTCAGGTGAAGAATAATATCATCAACGTTAAAGGACCGCTGGGAGAATTAGAACAGGAGATAAATAAGGATTTGAAAATTAACAAGGATGATAATCAGATCGTTCTGGAAAGACCATCTGAGTCCATAAGGCATAAAGCTATGCATGGTTTGTACCGATCCCTGGTAAACAACATGATTGAAGGCGTCGCTGATGGCTTTTCTAAACAGCTCGAACTGGTTGGTGTAGGTTTTAAAGCCAATAATGATGGTCAGATAATTGACTTTGCCCTTGGATATTCTCATCATATATATTTTCAAATTCCCGACGAAATTCAGGTGGAATGTAAAACCGAAAAACGAAAAAATTCTATTATTACCTTAAAAAGTGCCGATAAACAGTTGCTCGGCCAGGTGGTTGCTAAAATCAGAGCACTTAGGCCGCCAGAACCCTATAAAGGAAAAGGTATCCGGTTTGTTGGTGAAGAGATCAGAAGAAAAGCTGGTAAAACAGCCAGTGTGTAATTTTTAAATATCAGTAATTATGTCAAATAAAAAACTACAAAGCAGACAAAGAATCCGAAAAAGCATACGGAAAAATGTTTCCGGTACGGCTGAAAAACCCAGATTGGCTGTGTTTCGTTCCAATAAGCATATTTCTGCACAGATGGTTAATGATGTTAAAGGAGTTACTTTGGCTGCCATTACATCTAATGCAAAAGACCTGGCAGATATTAAAGGAACAAAATCTGAAGTGGCTCAGAAAACGGGTGAGGTTTTTGCTGAAAAAGCCATTAAAGCAGGAATTTCGGAGGTTGTATTTGACAGAAGTGGTTATAGATATCATGGACGTGTAAAAGCTTTTGCTGAAGGTGCCAGAAAAGGAGGCTTAAAATTTTAAATATTATGACAGTAAACTTAAAAAAAGTTAAAGCCAGTGACCTCGATCTTAAAGATCGCCTGGTTGCTATCAACAGGGTAACAAAAGTTACTAAAGGTGGACGTAATTTTACCTTTGCTGCCATTGTTGTAGTGGGTAATGAAGATGGGATTGTAGGACACGGACTCGGTAAAGCAGGGGAGGTTGCATCAGCAATTGAAAAAGCTGTGGATGATGCAAAAAAAAATCTGCTCAGGGTCCCTATTTATACCAATACCATACCACATGAACAAACTGCAAAATACAGTGGTGCTAAAATATGGATAAAACCTGCATCCCCGGGTACAGGTGTTGTAGCCGGTGGTGCAATGCGGGCTGTGCTTGACAGTGTGGGCATTAAAGATGTACTCGCAAAATCCAAAGGCTCGGCTAATCCACATAACCTAGTGAAAGCTACGATGAAAGCCTTGCTCGAAATGAGAGACCCCAATACTGTTGCTGAGCAGAGAGGAGTTTCACTGGAAAAAGTGTTTAACGGATAAGATAAATTTAATTGTTATGGCAAAAGTGAAAATAACTCAGTTCAAAAGCAGTATTAACTGCAATAAAAGGCAAAGAGATACTCTGAAGGCTTTAGGCCTGAAAAAAATGCATCAGAGTGTTGTGCACGAGGCATCCCCTCAGATTATTGGTATGGCTAAAGCAGTCAGCCATCTTGTAAAAAAAGAAGATGTTAAATAATTAAGATTATTGAACAATGGATTTAAGCTCATTAAAACCAGCTAAAGGATCAAATAAACCGGATGGAAAACGCTTCGGACGTGGCGAAGGATCCGGAAAAGGAGGTACCGCCACACGTGGACACAAAGGTGCAAAATCAAGATCCGGCTATTCAAGAAAATCCGGCTTCGAAGGAGGACAAATGCCCCTCCAGCGTACAAGCCCAAAATATGGATTTAAAAACATCAATCGAAAAGAATATAAAACCGTAAATCTTTCCAGGCTGCAGGAAATTGCCGATAAACTTAACCTGGAATCCATTGACGTTGATACACTCGTTAAAAACCGTGTTGTCAAAAGGAATAAACTCGTTAAAATTCTTGGAAATGGTGAATTGAAATCAAAAATTAATGTCAAAGCGCATGCTTTTTCCAAATCGGCATCCAATAAAATTGAAGCGATTGGTGGAAGTGTTGAAAAATTGTAGAGGATGAAACGATTAATTGAAACAATTAGAAATATTTGGCGCATTGAGGATTTGCGTAAACGAATCCTTACAACATTAGGTCTTATATTAATCTACAGGCTCGGTAGTCATATTGTTTTACCCGGGGTTGACCCAAATATGCTCGCCGGACTTGAACAACAAACTTCCAAAGGGGTGCTTGGCTTACTTGATATGTTCTCAGGTGGAGCTTTCTCAAGGGCATCTGTGTTTGGCCTGGGAATTATGCCTTATATATCTGCTTCAATTGTTGTTCAGTTGCTTGGGATTGCAGTTCCTTATTTTCAAAGGCTTCAGCGCGAAGGAGAAAGTGGAAGAAAAAGAATAAATCAGATTACAAGGTACCTTACAGTTGGTATTTTATTGCTTCAGGCACCTTCATACATTGCTAACCTGCATGCACAATTGCCACCTGAAGCTTTTGCCATCAGAGGCGCATTGTTTACCATCAGTTCGGTTATTATTCTTACCGCAGGGACAATGTTCGTTATGTGGCTCGGTGAACGCATTACCGATAAAGGCATAGGAAATGGCATTTCACTGATTATCATGATTGGTATCATTGCACGGTTCCCCCTGTCCTTTGCACAGGAAATTGTGTCACGGTTTACTGCCCAGGCCGGCGGACTTGTGATGTTGCTCGTTGAAATTGTTATCTTGTTTGTCATCTTTATGCTTACCATTGCGCTTGTTCAGGCGGTTCGGCGAATTCCTGTGCAATATGCGAAACGTGTTGTCGGAAACAGACAATATGGAGGTGTAAGGCAATATATCCCATTGAAAGTCAATTCTGCCGGGGTTATGCCCATCATTTTTGCCCAGGCGTTGATGTTTGTGCCCATTATGATATCCGGATTTAGCGATTCTGATGCCATGAGCCGTTTTGGTGCTGCATTTGCCGATTATACCGGCTTCTGGTATAACTTCGTCTTTGCTGTTATGATCATCTTATTTACCTACTTTTATACTGCTGTGACTGTTAATCCACAGCAAATGGCAGAAGACATGAAGAAAAACGGCGGTTTTATACCAGGTGTGAAACCTGGAAAGAAAACCGTGGAGTTCATTGATAGCATAATGTCACGTATTACATTGCCTGGTTCTATTTTCCTGGCAATTGTTGCTATCCTGCCGGCATTTGCAATCCTCGCTGGGGTGAACAATCAGTTTGCCCAGTTTTATGGAGGAACATCTTTGCTGATCTTGGTTGGTGTGATACTCGATACATTACAACAAATTGAATCACATCTGCTGATGAGGCATTATGACGGATTGACCAAATCAGGCAGAATTAAAGGCAGAGGCCAGACAGCTTCAGCCTTATAATAACGTTCTTTGATGATATATTTGAAAACAGAGGAAGAAATTGAACGGATACGGGAATGCAACCGGATCGTGTCTATGACACATGCAGAAATTGCACGTGTTATTAAACCGGGAATTTCTACCCTAACCATTGATAAACTTGCTGATGAGTTTATTAGGGACATGGATGCTGTTCCTGGGTTTTTAAATTACGCCGGATTTCCTAATTCTGTTTGTATCTCTGTTAATGATGTGGTGGTCCATGGTATCCCGGATGATACGGTACTTGAAAATGGGGATGTTGTTTCCATTGATATAGGTGCTGTAAAAAACGGTTTCAATGGTGACTCATGTTTTACTTTCGAAGTTGGTATAGTGGATGAACAGGTAAAACATTTATTGAAGGTTACTAGGGAATCTCTGTATAAAGGAATTGAAATGGCTGTTCACGGTAACCGCATCGGTGATATCGGACACGCTGTGCAACTTTATGCCGAAAAATACGGATATGGAGTTGTGAGAGAATTGGTTGGCCATGGTATTGGCAAGAACCTGCACGAAGAACCCGAAGTGCCGAATTTTGGCCGAAAAGGAACAGGGCCTAAATTGCAGCGTGGAATGTGTATTGCCATTGAACCTATGATCACAATGGGCAAAAGGTTTGTCCGGCAGGAAAAAGATGGATGGACTATCAGAACGATTGATCATAAACCTGCAGCCCACTTTGAGCATACCGTTGCAATCACAAAAGATAAAGCTGATATCCTGTCGGATTTCAGTATAATTGATAAAGCTGTTGAACAAAATATAATGAATAAATAGAGTTAAATTATGGCAAAACAACCTTCCATAGAACAAGATGGAACAATACTCGAAGCATTGTCTAATGCTATGTTTCGGGTAGAACTTGAAAATGGACATGTTATCACTGCCCATATTTCAGGTAAAATGAGAATGCATTACATTAAGATTTTGCCTGGTGACAGAGTGAAAGTTGAAATGTCTCCGTATGATTTGACAAAAGGTAGAATAACATTTAGGTATAAATAACAATGTAAGAAAATAATTATGAAAGTAAGAGCATCTGTAAAAAAAAGAAGTGCAAATTGTAAGATTGTCAGACGCAAAGGCCGGGTGTACCTTATCAATAAGAAAAACCCTAAGTTTAAAATGCGTCAGGGATAATGAACTCAATGAATTTTAAAATTAATTAAACGGATAATACATTATGGCAAGAATCGCTGGTGTTGATGTACCAAACAACAAGAGAGGAGAAATTGCTCTCACTTATATTTACGGGATTGGAAAAAGCCGTGCCAAAGAAATTTTGACCAAAGCAAAGGTGGACCCGAATATAAAATCCAATGACTGGACTGATGATCAATTGACAGCCATTAGGAATATGATGGAAGATTATATTGTCGAAGGTGAACTCAGATCCCGTGTCCAGATGGATATCAAACGCCTTATGGATATTGGAACCTACCGTGGTATTCGCCATCGTACAGGCTTACCCCTGAGGGGACAAAATACGAAAAACAATGCACGTACACGTCGTGGTAAAAAGAAAACCATTGCAGGTAAAAAGAAAGCTATTTAATACAATTATAATATGGCAAAGAAGAAAACAAAAGTTACAAGAAAACGTATTGTCAGAGTGGATACCAAAGGGCAGGCCCATATCCATTCCTCTTTTAACAATATCATTATCACTCTGACTAACAGTGATGGACAGGTTATAAGCTGGTCATCCTCAGGAAAGAAAGGATTTAGGGGAAGTAAAAAAAATACCCCGTATGCAGCTCAGGTGGCTGCTGAAGAATGTGCTAAAGTAGCTTATGACGCCGGAATGCGTAAGGCCAAAGCTTATGTTAAAGGCCCCGGGTCAGGTCGTGAGGCTGCTATGAGAGCCATTCATAATACCGGTATCCAAATAACAGAAATTATTGATGTAACACCATTGCCGCATAATGGATGCAGACCATCTAAAAGAAGAAGAGTTTAACAAATTAATTAATAGATTCATGGCTAGATACAGAGGACCAAGAACAAAAATTGCCAGAAAAATTGGTGAACCTATTTTCGGGCCGGATAAATATTTTGAAAAAAAGAATTATCCGCCCGGGCAACATGGGAATAACAGAAGAAGAAGAAAAGTGTCTGAGTATGGTACTCAGCTCAAAGAAAAACAAAAAGCCAAATATACCTATGGCATTTTGGAAAAACAATTTTCAAATCTTTACAAAAAAGCCAATAGTGCCAAAGGTGTAACAGGAACGGTTTTGCTTCAATTGCTTGAGTCCAGACTCGACAATGTGGTGTTTAGGCTGGGGATTGCACCCACAAGACAGGCCGCCAGACAACTCGTTTCTCACAGACATATTGTGGTTAACGGAAATGTGCTGAACATCCCGTCTGCACGTGTCAGAGCAGGTGACATTGTAGGGGTACGTGAAAGATCCAAAGCCCTTGACCTGGTTACAACAGCTCTGGAGTCTGCTAACCACAGTAAATATTCCTGGCTCGAATGGGATCAGGAGCAAATGGCTGGTAAGTTTCTTAATATGCCAACAAGAGATGAAATTCCTGAAAATATTGAAGAACAATTAATAGTTGAATTATATTCTAAATAATCCATAACCCAATAATGTATGGCTCTAATACCTTTTCAAAAACCGAATAAAGTCGTTATGCTTGATCATGACGACATGACAGGCAAATTTGAGTTTAAACCACTTGAACCAGGATACGGAATTACAATTGGAAATGCTTTAAGGCGGATCTTGTTGTCATCACTCGAAGGCTTTGCAATTACTAACATTAAAATTGATGGTGTAGATCACGAGTTTTCTACCATCAAAGGAGTCATTGAAGATGTTACTGATATTATTCTGCAACTAAAGCAGGTGAGACTTAAACAACAAATTGAAGATTTTGACGGTGAGAAAATCACTGTCTCCATTTCAGGACAGGATGTTTTCAAAGCCGGTGATATCGGAAAATTCCTCACAGGATTCAAAATCCTTAATCCTGACCTCGAAATTTGTCATATGGAACCTGATGTTTCATTGAAAATGGATATTACCGTTCGCAAAGGAAGAGGTTATGTCCCACCAGAGGAAAATGTTCCCGATGAAGAGGAAATTGGTGTTATCCCAATTGGTTCCGTTTTTACCCCCATCCGCAATGTCCAGCATAAAATAGAAAACATGAGGGTAGAGCAAAAAACAGACTTTGAAAAACTCGTGCTGGTAATTGATACCGATGGGTCAATCCATCCTAAAGAGGCACTCAAAGAGGCTGCTAAAATTCTTATACAGCATTTTATGTTGTTTAGCGATGAAAAAATCACCATCGACGAAGATACGAGTATGAACAATGAAGAGTTTGATGAAGAAGTGCTTCACATGAGACAACTTCTAAAAACCAGACTCGTGGACCTTGACCTTTCTGTCAGAGCTCTGAATTGCCTGAAAGCTGCTGATGTTGAAACCCTGGGTGATCTTGTTCAATATAATAAAAACGATCTGTTGAAATTCAGAAATTTTGGTAAAAAATCACTCAACGAACTTGAAGACCTGATGGATAACCTGAATCTGGATTTTGGTATTGATACATCAAAATATAAATTAGATAAGGAATAAATAGATTTGTGATGAGACATAGAAAAGCATTTAATCATTTGGGAAGAACCCCGGCACATCGTAAAGCCATGTTAAGCAATATGGCTACATCGCTTATAATGCATAAACGTATTAATACAACAACGGCCAAAGCAAAAGCCCTGAAGAAATACGTGGAACCATTGGTTACCAAAGCTAAAATTGATAATACCCATAACCGGAGGCGTGTTTTTCAGAAACTCCAGGATAAAAACGCTGTTTCTGAACTTTTTAGGAATGTTGTGGTTAAAGTGGGTGAACGTCCGGGAGGATATACACGTATTTTAAAAACTGAAAACCGCCTGGGCGATAATGCTGAGATGTGCATCATTGAGCTCGTTGATTACAACGAAAATATGCTTGCTGTTAAAGAAGATGAAAAATCCAAAAAGAAACGCAGCAGACGTGGCGGAAGACGACGGGGAGCATCTAAGAAAGCCGAAAGTGCCGCCAAAGATCAACCGGAAGAAAAAGCAGTTGAGGAAAAACCCAGGGCTGAAACTGAAACACCTGCTGATACCAACGATAAACAGGGTGCTGAAAAGGAGAAAGAACAAAAGCCTGAAAAACCCGAAACCGGTAAAGAATCCAAAGCTGAAGCTCACACCGACGATGCTTCAAAGGGCGAGGAAAAGAAAGCTAAAGAAGCTGATTCCAAAATACCTGAGCCCGCTGAAGAAAAACCAGCCGCCGAGAAAAAAGAAACAGCCAAACCTGAGGCCAAAACAAAAAAAGAAGATTCAGCTGACGATAAACAAAAAGATACCCCAGAGGACAAAAAAGACGATAAAAACAAAAGCGAATCCTAACGACCTCCTGTCTGGATCGCTACAAAAACCTTGTTGTTTTATGCCTCCCTGTGACGGATAAAATGATGAGGTTTTTTGTTTTTATATCTGAACATTATAAACTCATTGTTTGTTACCAACAATAGACATATCCGGGATATCCTAAAGGAAAATTTCCCGATTTTATCGAATGTTGCATTCAGAAGATATTTTTTTATAATTTTATGCTCAACTAAAGTAAAAACTAAACACCATGGGACAAATTTCAAACATTCATGCCAGACAAATACTCGACTCACGGGGAAATCCAACCGTTGAAGTGGAAATTATTACGCAAAGCGGCTTTGTTGGAAGAGCAGCTGTGCCTTCCGGAGCATCCACAGGCATTCACGAAGCAGTGGAGCTGCGTGACGATGAAAAATCCCGCTTTATGGGCAAATCTGTTAACAAAGCGGTATATAATGTCAACAAAACCATTGCTGAAGCACTCGTTGGAATGTACGTTGACAGCCAAAATGATATCGACAGAACCTTGCTTCAACTTGACGGAACAGAAAATAAAAGTGAACTCGGAGCCAATGCCATACTTGGGGTTTCACTTGCGGCGGCAGAAGCTGCTGCCAAATATCATGGCATCCCATTGTATAACTATATCGGGGGCGTTTCTGCCAATACCCTGCCAATTCCCATGATGAATATTCTAAACGGAGGATCCCATGCCGACAACAACATAGATTTTCAGGAATATATGATTATGCCCGTAGGGGCCGTAACTTTTTCTGAAGCCCTCAGGATGGGCGTGGAAATTTTTCATAACCTGAAAGCCGTGCTCAAAGATGCGGGTTATTCAACCAACGTGGGGGATGAAGGTGGTTTTGCTCCTGCCCTGAAATCCAACGAGGAAGCCATTGAAGTGGTGCTCAAAGCCATCGAAAAAGCCGGTTATAAAACCGGCGAAGAAGTCTTCATTGCCCTTGATCCTGCTGCTTCTGAATTTTACAACGAAGAAACCGGTCTGTATGAACTGAAATCAAACAATAAAAAATTGAGCTCAGACGATATGGTTCAGTATTGGTCCGAGTGGGTGAAAAAATACCCCATCATTTCAATTGAAGATGGCCTTGCTGAAGATGACTGGCAGGGATGGGCAAAAATGACCGCTGAAATTGGTGATAAAGTGCAACTCGTCGGTGATGACCTGTTTGTTACCAATGTGAAAAGGCTTGTACGTGGCATCCAGAATGCTGTGGCCAATTCTATCCTCATCAAAGTAAACCAGATTGGAACACTCTCAGAAACCATTCAGGCCGTGGAAGTAGCTCACAGAAGTTCTTATACATCTGTTATCAGCCACCGTTCCGGCGAAACAGAAAATACGTTTATTGCCGATTTGGCTGTGGCCCTCAATACAGGGATGATAAAGACCGGCTCGGCTTCACGTTCCGACCGCATCGCTAAATACAACCAGCTGTTGCGTATCGAAGAAGCCCTTGGTGATAATGCATACTACCTGGGACGCGATTTTAAATTTATACCCTAAGAAATACGGATAAATTAATTTCCTTTTTTTAATTTGGGCAGCGGGATCAGGTATGCCTTTATTTTGCATGATCTCCGCCTACGCCTGCTACAAGCCACCGTTGATGCCTGTTTTTGCAATACTGCAGAACAGGAGTTTCGCTTGTCACTCTGCCTGCAGTGCAAAAATACAGCCATCACCGGCGGCAGGGTATCCGTCTCCGGCGGGCTGCGGGAAGAGAGATGCCAGCCCTATCCTTACTCATCCTCCGATTCTAAGTCGGGGGATGAGTAAGGTCAAGCTACAAAGATAGCTTTTGGCAGGCGTTTTTGAAATCCCGAAACTCGAAAATTTTCGGGTTCGGAAGCAAAAACCGTGACAAAAGCGGTACAGTAAAAACCAATCTTTCCCCGCTTTTTAACACAAAATCCGGGTAATTATTACCACCTTTGCAACGGGACGAATATTTTATACCACTGAACAGCTAATAAATTACTTAGAAAATCAAAATGTCATGAACAATAAACACAGCAGAACATCCAAAAAACGCCCGAAGAAATTCAGGGTAGGGAAGGAGAATGAATTGCTGAAGTTTTTGTACCAGAACAGCAACCAGAAAAAAGTTAAAACCCTGCTTAAACATAAGCTTGTTAAGGTTAATGGCGAAACCATCACTCAGTTTAACCATCCCCTGAAACCTGGTGACCTGGTTGAGTTGCATTTTGAGACTTCTGCTACAGAAAAGCGCTTTCGCGGATTTAGCATTGTGTTTGAAGATGAGCACATCATTGTGATTGATAAACACGCCGGATTGCTTTCTATATCCACAGACAAAGACAATAAAAACACAGCATACCGTGCGCTGAGCAAACATGTGAAAATGGAGGATAAACAGAACAAAATTTTCATTGTTCACCGCCTTGACAGGGATACTTCCGGCCTTATGCTTTTTGCAAAAAATGAGGAAGTTAAACAGAAATTGCAGAAAAATTGGCACAGCATGGTTTTTGATCGAATTTATCTCGCAGTGATTCAGGGGAAGCCGGAACCATGGAGTGGCAGTATCTCATCCTACCTGTACGAATCCAAAGCATTGAAAGTGCATACCACAGATAATCCGGATGAGGGGGAAAAAGCTGTTACGCATTATAAAATCTTGAAAGGCAATAAAGAATATACCATATTGAAAGTATGGCTTGAAACCGGAAAGAAAAATCAAATCCGTGTACACCTTGCTGATAAAGGATTTACAATTGTAGGGGATAAAACTTACGGATCAAAAATCAACCCGGTAGGCAGAATGGCACTGCATGCCTGGACATTGAATTTTGAACATCCGGTGAGCGGTGAGAAAATGGAGTTTAAAACCGGTATGCCCAGGAAATTTTCACGCCTGGTTTGATGGTGTTATTCCAGGTCAAGGTATTCGCTGATGGTTTTTATATATGCCTCAAAAGCCTGTAAGCCTTTTTCACTAATCCTGCAGGTGGTCAGAGGGTAATTGTTTTTAAAGGCCTTGCTGACCTCTATATAACCTGCTTCTTGCAGTTTTTTTAGCTGAACAGACAAATTCCCGGATGTGGATTCCGTCTTTTCCTTCAGGTATCTGAAATCCAACTTATCATGTTTTACCAGCAGACTTACAACAGCAAGCCTCAATTGTGAATGTAGCAATGGATCAAGTGCTTTCATTTCTAACGGGTCCTTTTTTTAAATTCACTTTTCATGATGTAGCCGGGGATAATGTTGGTCAGGGTAATGCCGACGCCTACAAGCAAAATCAGGAAATTTTGTTCAGTTACCACTTCCTTGTACACCAAAAGCATCCAGCCCAGTGTAAAAAGCCCCAGAACATTGGTAATCAGGCCGCCGGTAATCATGGGCCTGAATTGCATGATTTTTCCGTCCAGGGCAGAGGCAAACCCCAGCATTATCAAAATGATGCCGGTGCCCATGTGTCCGAAAAAGAAAGTG
The DNA here is from genome assembly GCA_964615585.1 of uncultured Bacteroidales bacterium. Classification (GTDB taxonomy): domain Bacteria; phylum Bacteroidota; class Bacteroidia; order Bacteroidales; family ML635J-15; genus JAQIBY01. The sequence goes on from CAZTNS010000027.1 coordinate 24,401, forward strand.
AATCCAAAACCCAGGGCAAAGGCATTGATTGCAAACAGCCACCAGAGAAAGCCTGAAAGCTTATCCAGAAAGCCGGATTTACCTTGTTTTTTCCCGAGACGGGTAAAAAATATCAGGGTATAAACTGCACCGGCAATCGTAATCAGCCACGGTGTCCAGAAAATACGGTAAAACTCAAATTCAAGCAAAATGAAATGGGCTATCGATGCCGCCAATATGAGCCAGCCCCACATGCGCAGTATGTGGCCACTGTCGTTCCAATTGGTTTTTCGAATGTCGATCATTCTTGAAATAAGTTCAATGCTTTCGCGGGGATTGAGGTTTTTGTTTTCCATTTTTTTATGTTTTCGATTTGTGCAAATATAAAGTAGTTTAAAATATAAACCAAAATAAGTGAAGTTTTTTTATGTTTTTTGTTTCATAAGGCACCAAAAAGCACAAAAAACGTAGAAAATGCCTTGTTCACTTTTTACAAATCCTTTTAGGCATTATATTTGTATCGTAAATGGAAATTAAAAAAGACCCTGATTATGAAAAAAATTGCTTTTATTTTATTCACATTAATGTGTTTTACATTTGGTCAAGCCACAGCCCAGGAGGACATTGAAGACAGAATGGAGTCCATAGATGATAAGTTTGAAAACATGGAAGATAAATTCGATGATGCTTTTGAGGAGGAAGAAAACCAGCGCATGACCCTGCGTTTTGTGGATGCCGTTACCGGAGAACCTGTGGAAGCTGCCAAAGTAATTGTTATGGATAATGAATATGAAACGGATTACGATGGCAAAGTACGTTTTGATATCATTGAAGAAGACGGAAATTATCCGGCAAAATTTTCTGCTGACGGGTATATTTCTGCAACCTATGAATTTGAAGTCAGGGCAGGGACAATTTTCCGCAATAAATTTTCAGTGTCTCCGATCCTGGATATCGGTAGCATGCGCGTTGTGCTTGATTGGGATAAGCGTCCCAGGGATCTGGATATTCATCTCATGAACAAGGGGAAATACCATATTTCATACCATAACACAAAAGTATTGGAGGATGGTACCGGACAGCTTGATCGCGATGACAGAAACGGATTTGGACCGGAAACAGTTACCATCAACGATGTTAATGAACAGGATGTGTATGCTTGTTTTGTCCATGATTATTCAAACAGAAACCAAGACAATTCACGCAGCCTTGCCAAATCGGGAGCTTCTGTCAGAATATACGTTGGAGACCGCCTTTTGAAAACCATCAACATCAAAGCAGGCCGCCGCGGTAACCTCTGGAAAGTATTTACCTACAGCCAGGGACGGATCAATGTTTTGAATGATGTAGCTGCCAAGTAATTATTGCTCTATTCTAAAATTTAAGGGTTATCAGGACTGTATGATGGCACGAACGTATGATTGAACGATTGCACGAGATTTCAAGGGATATACCTTTATTTTTTGTGTTCTGATTATTTCTCCTTATCATGCCATCACGCCATCTCCCTGTCTCACTATCTCACCATCTCACTATCTCTCCGTCTCACTATCTCTCCATCTCACCATCTCTCTGTCTCTCTATCACATCAGCACTCCATCTCATCCTCTCACCATTATTCCTTCACCCAATCGT
>CAZTNS010000028.1:0-25355 GCA_964615585.1 uncultured Bacteroidales bacterium
TATGACAGGCATACATTTACAGTTACTCCCGGAAAGTCTTCCAGTGATTCATTCGATGATGGATCGAATTCCGATGAATGTTCTTAAAGTATTTTCAAATGCAAACCGGCTCGCAAGAGCCGGTTTTTTTTTGTCTGTATCCTGTGCAGGCAAGACCGGATGGTTAAAATAAATTGATGTTACCAAAGCATCAAACATGTCGTAATAGAAAATGATTAAGAGAACCCACCGAAATATGGGTGTGGCGATAATTTCCTTGGTTCTTTCTTGCATGGCAGGAAAGAAAGAATATAACGAACATTATAAAACCTTCAGAATGTTGATGTAATAAATATGGAAACACAAACATCAATTTGGTATCATATATGTAATCCTGCATAAAGCAATTTAACAGGATGTTACCAGTGGTTCACATCCTGTTAAACAAAAAAGCCGGTTAATCATAACCCATTAAATTAGCAGCAGAACAAAAAACAAGTTCATGGGAAAATTATTTCAACCCGCGCCGCTCAAGCAGGGGGTCTTCGCTTGGTTCCTGGCCGCGGAATTTGATGTATTGTTCCATGGCCGGTGCATTGCCCACTTCTGCAAGGCAATATTTACGGAATTTTTCAGCCAGTTTCTGGTTGAAAATATCGCCACTCTGTTTGAAAGCATCAAAGGCATCTGCATCCAATACAGCAGCCCATATATAAACATAATACCCGGCAGAATAACCGCCACTGAAAATGTGCTGGAAGTAAGTACTGCGGTACCTGGGAAGAATTTCATCAATCAGTCCGATTTCATCCATTTTCTCTTTTTCAAACGCATTCACGTCTTCAACGGTTTGGTCTGGTGTAAGTGTGTGCCAGTCAAGGTCAAGCAGTGAGGCCGCCAGGTATTCCACCGTGACAAATCCCTGGTTGAAATGCCCGCTTTCCTGTATTTTTTTAATCAGTTCTTCCGGCATGGCTTCACCAGTTTCGTAATGTTTTGCGTAGTGACGCATTACCTTTGGTTCGCCGGCAAAATTCTCCATGATCTGTGAAGGTAGTTCCACATAATCACGTGGCACAACGCCAGCAGTGCGCCTGTATTTACCATCGGTAAACAGACCATGCAGGGCATGGCCAAATTCATGGAATAGTGTGTTGGTTTGGTCCCATGAAAGAAGTGAAGGGGTTTTCTCAGTTGACGGCGGAAAATTGGTTACAATGGACACCAAGGGGTGAACACGGTTGCCGTCTTTATCATAAGTTGCTTCACGAAACCCGGTACACCATGCACCACCGCGTTTGCTGTCACGTGTATAATAATCCAGGTAAAGTAATCCTGTCAGGCTACCGTCTTTCTCACTCACTTCATACACTTCTACGTTTTGGTGATATACCGGAATGTTGTCTAGTTTTTTGAAGTTGATGCCATACATTTGGTTGGCTACCCAAAACATACCGTCACGTACATTTTCAAGCTTTAGATATGGTTTCAATTGGGATTCATCAAGATCGTATTTTTGTTTTCTTACTTTCTCTGCATAATACCACCAGTCCCAAGGTGCAAGAGAAAAATCCCCGCCTTCATCATCAATGATTTTTTGCATGTCATATACTTCCGTTTTGGAAACCGGTAATGATGCATCCCATAGTTTCATCAGAAAATCCTCAACCGCTTCTGGTGATTCAGCCATGTTTTTTTCGATAACGTAATCAGCATGATTGACATAGCCAAGTAATTCAGCTTTTTCAGCCCGTTTTGAAACCATTTTTTTGATGATGTCTTTGTTATCATATTCATCGCCGTTATCGCCCCGCATGAAATAGCCACGGTAAAGTTTTTTCCTCAAATCACGTTTCTCAGCGTAGGTAAGGAAAGGTATCATAGACGCACGTGTGAGCCCGAAAGCCCATTTGTCTTCTTCATCCATGTTTTTGGCTTTTTCGGCAGCACCTTCAATAACAGATTCAGGCAGTCCGGCAAGGTCTTCCTTATTGTCTATCAGGAGGACAAAATTTTCGTTGGTTTCTGCCAGCACATTATCCCCAAACTCAAGGCTCAGCATGCTGAGGTCTTTGTTCAGTGAACGAAGGGTTTCTTTATCTTCCTCATTCAGGGCAGCACCATTGCGGATAAAATCTTTGTGATATTTTTCAACCACACGAATCTGGTTGTCATCCAAACCGGATTCATGGCGATTGTTGTAAACGGTTTCTATGCGTTTAAACAAATCCTCATTGAGCATAATGTTACTGGAATGTTCGCTCATCAGTGGGCTAACTTCTTTGGCTATGTTTTGAAGTTCTTCATTGCTGTCTGCTGATTTTAAGTTGTAAAACACAGCAGATACCTTGTCCAGCATTTCCCCGGTACGATCAAAAGCCAGGATGGTATTTTCAAAATCAGGAGATTTCTCATTGTCAACAATGGCTTCAATTTCTGCCTCTTCACGCTTCATGGCTTCTTTGAATGCCGGCATGAAATGTTCGGTTTTAATCTTGTCAAATGGCGGTGTGCCATGTGGGGTTTCCCATGTTTGGAAAAAGGGATTCTCACTTTGTTTTTCGTCCTGTTTGTCATTTTTACAGGATACTGCAAATAAAATCAAAGGCAGTGTCATAATCAGAATTTTTTTCATAATATTAGATTTTTTCAAGTTCGTTTGATTGTTTAAAATTAATACAAATATTTCAGGTAAAAGCATAAAAAATGCTTAATACTTACATTTGCGATGTGCCTTTCTGATTATCGGTGGGGATTGTGTTGTGAAGTGCTGAAATGATTTACACAGGTTATGGAGAGATTTCAATGACCAGATAACGTGAAGTTGACCAGAATTTCTCAGGCCTGGTGATAATCAACTTATCTATGTGTCCTTTGGGCCCGTCATATTTATACGAAATTGAGGGATGTGTTGAAAGCAGTCTTGCTTCTTTGCAATTCAAAGGTATTTCCTGCATTTGATCTATCTTAACTGGTTTAAACACATCATGTTCAAAATTATCATCAAATTTTGTTATTGCGCCAAGCCCGATAACGCCACCGCTTTTACTGGTTACGCCTTTTTTGTATAATTCACTTGACGTCCCAATTGCCATGTAAGCGGTATTTAGAAATTCTTCCTGACTTTTTATCCTTTTTGATTTTGCTTTATTATCAGCAATCAAAGAGTCCAGTTGATTATAGGCTTTTGACAGTTCACTGGTGCGGGATTCAAGGCGTTGCCGGTATTTTTGTATTTCTTTGTCTTTTTTCTCCACTGTTTTTGCAAGAATATCAAGGGAGGTTTGCATTTCTTTGTTGATCATATCTGCTTTTTCAAGATTATTGCGTAAATCTTTTATTGTCTTTTTGTTTTCCTGAAGCAGTTCATAAATTAAAAGGATATCTTCCTGAATTTGGTCGGAACTTACGCCGTTTGGCATTTCAGTTGCAGACATGGATATAATATCTTCTTTTTGCTTGATGATTTGCAAATTTTTATTGATATCATTAAATGCCTGCATGAATTGACTCAACGATTCGTCTTTTTTTTCAGCTGTTTCTTTGAGTTTTTCATTTTCTGCTTTTAATATTGCAATGTGCTCTTCTGAACGGTCATCAGAATCTGTGTTCTTTTTGTCATCACTGCATGAATGCAGGATCAGGCAACTTAATAAAAACGAAAAAATAAGCTTTCTCTTCATTTTATTGACAATGTAATTATTAATATTTTTATTTAATTACAACCCAAAAGAACCTGTTTTTGTTGTTTAATGCTATGCTTTTTTTTCTCCATCTACCACAACAACAAATTCTCCCCGTGGCTTTTGTTCCCTGAAATAAGTTGCAAGGTCACTTAAACTGCCACGTTTGGTTTCTTCAAATTTTTTTGATATTTCACGGCTTACCGAAGCGTTTCTGTCTTGTCCCATGACTTCCGACAATTGTTCAAGCAGTTTCAATACCCGGTAAGGCGATTCATAAAAAACCATGGTGCGTTGCTCATTTTCCAATGCTTTTATGCGTTTCATCCGTCCTTTTTTGTGGGGCAGAAACCCCTCAAACACAAAACGATCATTGGGAAGGCCGGACACAGCAAGCGCAGGGACAAAAGCAGTTGGCCCCGGTAAGCATTCAACGGGAACATTGTTTTTTATGCAATGCGTAACCAGCAAATACCCGGGATCTGACATGGCGGGTGTACCTGCATCACTGATTAATGCATAATGCAAACCACGTTGCATTGCTTTTGCCAGTATTTCACTGGTTTTATGCTCATTGAATTTGTGGTGCGAGATCAATTTTGTACTGATGTCAAAATGCTTTAGCAATATGCCGCTGTTCCGGGTATCTTCGGCCAACACAGCATCTGCTTCTTTCAGGGTATCAACAGCTCTGTAGCTCATATCCCGGAGGTTTCCTATGGGTGTTGGGATCAAACTAAGTTTACCGGCCATAGGTCTCCATAAAATTTGTTACCAATTTAAATAACCCTGTGTAACCTGCTAAACTTAATGTTTCCGGCGTATCGTTCACATGGTGATACCAGGAATCACCACCACGTCCGTAAAAAAACACGGATCTCACACCCATGGCATGAAAAGGATAATGGTCGCTGTTAGCTGCAATGCCCCGGTAAGCCAGGTCATTGACATGGTTGTTTTTTTTGTTGATGTTGTCAAACAGTTTCCGTGCTTTATGATAAGCGGTATCCGCAGCATTGACAATAGTAAACCCTTTTTCTCCTGTACCCACCATGTCAAGGTTGATCAGAAAATCAATGTCTTCATGTGGTATTACGGGATTGGCTGCAGCGTACATGGACCCCAGCAAACCTGCTTCTTCCCCGGCAAACAACATCACCACCAGGGTAAAATCATGGGCGTGGGAGGCATAATGAGAGGCAATATCAAGGCATGCAGCTACACCACTGGCATTATCATTTGCTCCGGGAAAAAAAATACTGTCTCCAAAACCTCCCAGGTGGTCATAGTGAGCGGTCAGAACAAAAGTTTTGTCAGCATTGCCCGGTAAATATCCAATCACATTATTCACTTCCACATTACGGATTTCGCTGTTTACATGGATGCTTAGGGAATCCGGATCATCGGGAAAAGCAGATTCGGTAAATTGTATGACAGGGTGTTCTTTTTGCCGTGTTGATACATTCCAGTTTGTGTAATGGTCATTTATGTATATGTATGCGGTGGCGTTCAGAAAACCTTGTTTGATATTTTTCTTAATCCATTGTTTAAGCTTTTTATCAACGATGTATTTATCGTTGATGTAAATCACCTTATCTTTAAAATTTTCTGACTGTAAAGAAGCAAACGACAAACTATCAACAAGCGACAGGCTGTCAATTTTATGTAATTTCCAGGTGCCATTTAGATCATCACTTTCAGCAGGGATAATATAATCATGACTGGGTGAATATGCTTTATTATCTATGGATAAGCTCATTCCATCAGGGAAGGTGTTGACCCAAAAAGAGAAATCCTGAAAATAATTATCGTTATAGGCTTGTAACCCGATGTTTTTCATTTCTGCTTTCAGAAATTCAGCGGCTTTGTTGCAGCCGTTATTGATATATCCCCGTCCAAAATACGTTTCAGAAGCAAGTTCGGTTACAATTGCATTTACATAAGCAGTATCCTGCGCAGACACCATCCCGCTGGCATGAAAGAGTAAACACATTATAAAAACAAACCGTTTCAGCATAAACAACAGGTATTTTTAAGATGGGATAAACCGCCTCTGTACAATACTCCAAAAATATTTGGGTGTATTATCTTCAAGCTCCCAATTGTAATTGCCCTTTATATATGATTTAGCTTCGTCGATGTTGTGCAGATTGTTTAAATCCTGGATGCATTTGTTGAACTCATCCGCGTCCCCATCAAACAATTCTTTAATGAATAAAAACCTGTCTCCTAAACCAATGGCTGCTTTAATGTCGGTTATGGCCTTTGATTTGAGCTTGCTGGCTACATCATTTTTTGAAGGTTTCCCGGCAAGCGTTTCATTGACAGGGGGGCGTTTGCCTCCCAATGTTTCTCCAAGGGATTTCCCGGCTTTAGCCGGCTTTTCTTCAGTTTCGAACAAGCTGGATTGTTCAGAATGCTGTGCCCCGGCAGGTTTTGATTCTGGTTTTTCTTTTTTTTCTTTTTCAGAATGCTCAGCAATTTGTTTGTCTTTTTTTCTAACGGATTGTGTCTGTGATGTAGCCGTTTCTTTTTCGATTTTTTCCTGTGTCTCGCCTTGTTGGATAAATTCCGACGAATCAATGTCATCTGATGCAGAGGATGTTTGTGCAGGAGGGGGTTGGCCTTCCCCTGTTTCCAGAAGTGATGCGTAAACATTCCTTACTTCTTGCAGGGCAGCATCAACATCCAGTTGATGAGGATTTTCTTTTTCAAGCTTTTTCAGAATTGTCCCAAGTGTTTCCCAGTGTTTTATTGCCTTTTTAACTTCCATGCTAAAAATCTAAAAATTTATTGTTATACTTATATTGATTTACAAAGTTACTGATAATCCATGATAAATTTCATCAGAATCATAAAAACCCAAAAAATCTGTTTTATCTTTAGGAATTTGTAAATTTGTAAAATTAAAATAAATAATCCGGAATTTATAATTCCCCGGCATGTTTAACGAAAATTTGGAAAAAAAATATACACGTACCGGCTGGATAGAAGTCATTGCCGGATCAATGTTTTCAGGCAAAACTGAAGAATTGATTCGCCGCTTACGCAGGGCACAATATGCACGTCAGCGCATTGAAATATTCAAACCCAGCGTTGATATACGGTATTCAAAAATTGAAGTGGTATCTCACAATGAAGTAAGCATCCACAGTACGCCTGTTAGTTCATCGTCCAATATTTTGTTGCTGAGCGAGGATATTGATGTAGTGGGCATTGATGAAGCACAGTTCTTTGATGATGCTTTGCCGGAAGTATGTACAAAACTAACAGAAAAAGGCATACGTGTCATTGTAGCTGGTTTGGATATGGACTTTAAAGGGCGCCCGTTTGGCCCTATGCCGGAGTTGTTTGCCATAGCCGAAGATGTTACTAAAGTACATGCTATATGTATCCGTTGTGGCGACCTGGCACAGTTTTCTCATCGTAAAGGGGTGTCCCAGGACAAAGTTTTGTTGGGGGAGACGGATGCTTATGAACCATTGTGCAGGCGGTGTTTTTTTGAAGCCTTGAAAAACGAAAAATCAGGATGAAATACAGGTTGCATGATATCCGGAATATTTGCGGTGGTGATTTAATCGGGCCAGGGAAAGTAACATGTGATAACATCCTGACAGACAGCCGTAACATCATTCGACCGGAAACAAGTGTGTTTTTTGCCATTCCTGGTTTGCAGTATGATGGGCATGATTTTATTGCGGATGTTTCTAACGCCGGGATTTCAAATTTTGTCGTTGAAAAAACGCCTGAAAAAATCCCTGATGACGGTTCCTTTTTGGTGTGCGATGATGTGGTTGAGTGCCTTCAAAAATTAATGGCTGATTACAGAAGCCGTTTTGATGTTCCTGTGATTGGGATTACCGGGAGTAACGGAAAAACCATTGTGAAGGAGTGGTTTACACAGGTTATGTCAAAACACAGGATGGTTACCCGCAGCCCGAAATCTTACAATTCGCAGGTTGGTGTGCCGCTTTCTGTGTCTCTGCTAAATGATAAAACAGAAATTGGGGTTTTTGAAGCCGGTATTTCTATGCCCGGCGAAATGACTTCCCTTGAAACCATCATTCGGCCTGATATTGTTTTACTTACCAACATTGGAGAAGCTCATCAGGAGAATTTTCAGAGTAAAACCGAAAAACTACGTGAAAAAATGAAACTTACAGATAATGCCAGTACGCTAATTTTGGGACTGGATAATTCTGTGGTGGCTGATTACTATGAACGAACAGTTCAAAATAAAAACAAACGACAAACAATTTTGACATGGGCCTTTGATAATCCACAAGCTGATTACAAGGCAGATTTTGTGTGGGATAACAACGGTACATCTATCTGCCTGACAGGAAACGATGAAATATCATTTTTCATTCCCTTTTCCGATGAGGCTTCAATTGAAAATGCAGTAAACACGGCATTGTTACTCAAAGAAGCCGGGTTGGAAAACATTGAAATCACTGCAGGGATGAAGGATTTACAACCGGTAGCCATGCGTCTTGAGGTAAAAGAAGGGATTAACAACTGCACAGTAATCAATGACAGTTATAATGCTGACATCAACGCGTTGAGGATAGCGCTGGACTTTACTGTTCGTCAGAATAACAAACCGGTTGTATTGATTTTATCCGATATTCTTCAAACCGGCAGAGATAAATCAGACTTGTACCAACAGATATCTGAATTGGTCAACAACACAGAAGATGTTCAAATGGTCATCGGCATCGGGCAGGATATAAGTGCGCATTCGGGAAAATTTAATGGAAACGCTGAGTTTTTCCAGGCAACCGGTGATTTTATTGCATCAGGGGTGTGGCGGAAGTTTAAAAATCAATGTGTATTGTTAAAAGGAGCCCGTAGTTTTCAATTCGAAAAAATCAGTAAAAACCTTGAACTAAAAGCGCATCAAACGGTACTGGAAATTGATCTTGAAGCTGTGACGCACAACCTGAAATTTTTCAGGAGCCGGTTAAAGAAAGGCACAAAGTTAATGGTAATGGTAAAGGCGTTTTCGTATGGAAGCGGTTCCATAGAAATAGGCAGGTACCTGCAAAATCAAGCCGTTGATTACCTGGGTGTTGCCATTGCTGACGAAGGTGTGGAATTAAGAAAAGCAGGCGTACACATTCCAATCATGGTGATGAACCCCCAGCCGGAAGATTTTGGTTTGATGTATGATTATCAACTGGAACCGGAAATTTACAGCCTTTCCCTTTTGAAATCATTAATGTCACACATCAGAAACACCGGGATTACAAGCATTGGCATACACGTAAAACTTGATACAGGAATGCATCGCCTTGGTTTTTGTAAAAAAGACATTGAAACGCTGATAGCATTGCTGAAAGATGCGCAGGAAATTAAAATCAAATCCGTTTTTTCACACCTGGCCGGAAGTGATGTACCCAAACTTGATGATTTTACACGGGAACAGTTGGGTGCTTTCCACGATATATATCAAACATTAAAGAAAAATTTGAAGATTAACTGTGTCAGGCATATTGCCAACACCAATGCCATAGTGCGGTTCCCTGAAACTCATCTTGATATGGTAAGGTTAGGCATTGGGTTGTATGGCATCAGTTCTGAATACAATCGGGATTTGCAAAAATCCACTGTGTTCAAAACCCGGGTAATCAGTATTAAGCGGTTAAAAAAAGGAGAGACAACCGGATACAACAGAGCAGGCGTTTTACATCAGGATGCTGACATTGCTGTGTTGCCTGTGGGGTATGCTGACGGATTAAATCGAAAACTCGGCAATGGTAAGTGGAAAGTTGAAATAAATAAGGTTCTGTATCCGTTGATCGGAGACGTGTGTATGGATATGTGTATGGTGAATGTAACCGGTGCAGGAGTAACCCCTGGAGATGAAGTGCTGGTGTTCGGAGGAAAAAATAAAATTGAAGACATGGCCTTAACATTGGAAACCATCCCGTATGAAATTTTAACAAGCATATCCACACGCGTAAAGCGGGTATATACATCCGGGTAGGAGGGATTAGGTGTTAGGTGTTAGGGGGTTTGAGATTTCTCATGACCTCAACCTAACCCCTAACCCCTAACACCTATTAACTGATTAGTTATAGATTATGAAAATAAAATTATCAATAGTCATCATCACCTTTAACGAGGAAAAAAACATCGGTCGTTGCCTTAAATCAGTAAAGGGGGTTGCAGATGAAATGATTGTTGTGGATTCATTTTCTCAAGACGATACAGTAAACATTGCCGAATCCCATGGTGCCAAAATAATACAACATAAATTTGAAGGCCATATAGAGCAAAAGAATTACGCAAACAGCCGGGCAACTTACCCGCACATATTGTCTCTTGACGCTGATGAGGCATTGTCCCAGGATATGTATGAACAGGTGTTAAAGATTAAGAAAGATTGGCAATACGATGCATACAGTTTCAACCGGCTGACAAATTATTGCGGGCGGTGGATTAAACATGGTGGATGGTATCCTGATGTAAAAATCAGGCTTTTTGACAGGCGTTGCGGTGCATGGAAAGGTGTGAATCCTCACGATAAATATGTGGTTGGTACAGGCAACGTGAAACACATAAAATCTGATATTCTCCATTACTCTTATTATACCGTTTCCGACCATATTAAACAGATTGATTATTTTTCAGGCATTAAAGCCAAAGAATTGTATAAGCGAAACAAAAAAAGCCGTTTTTTTAAACGATATTTGGCGGCATCTTTTAAGTTTTTTTCCATGTACGTTTTAAAGGCAGGTTTTCTGGATGGATATGAAGGGTATATGATAGCCAGGTTATCCGCCACATCCACCTTGCTTAAGTACTACAAGCTCAATGCCTTGCCAAAATACAAAAAAAGAACAAACTGATTTTTTTGCAAAAATTCAAACATGACAACCTGGTATAAGGTCAGGTCAAAAAAAAGTGATTTAATATTTTTTTTTCAAAATTTAAATCGTATATTTGCTCCCTAATATTGTAGAAACACTAAAACGTTTAACTAAAATTTAGTATTATGAAAAAATTTACCTTATTAACAGCTTTTGTTGTGCTTGTGTCATTTGCCTTTGCACAGGTGGTTGGAGTACACGCCCCAACAAAAGACAAACAACAATTTGAAAAAGTAGAAAAGGAGAACAGTTTATTAAAAGTAGAACCATATGTTGCATGGGAAGTCACATTCGAAGAAGACCCGGCAGTATGGACAATTGCTCACGATGAAGGTGATTCAGACTGGAATGTTAGTGATACTATCATTACCGGTGTTGATTATGAAAATTGTGAGGATTTTGATAATGCTTCGTTGCCATGTGGAACCATGGTTAGTTCTATGTGGTTGTATATGGGCCATAGGGATGTAGGTGACTATTCAGAATCCGGTGGTAATTTTGCCTGGATTGATGGAATTTCAGATTTGGTTACAGAAACTTACGAAATCAAAAACGCCTGGGTTCAGTTTGATGACATTGATCTCACCAACATTGATAATCCCAAACTGACCTTTTATCAAAACTACAAACACCTGAATTCCGCTTATTCTTACCTTGACATCAGTACTGACGGGGGACAAACATTCCCGACGCAAGTTTTGCTTAACGAGGATGTTGAAGGGAACTCTTATGGTGATGATTTTTATGAACTTATTCTTGCCGATTACATTGCAAATGAAAGTGATGTTTCACTTCGCTTTCGCTGGCAAACCACTGAAGAAGGCATTGGCGGATATGGATACGGATGGGAAATTGACGACGTTAAAATCGTTGACAACTTTGATGTTGACATGAAACTTCAGGGAATATACATGAACTTTTTCGATTATGTTGATTACACAGAGCCTGGTAATGAAGATTATTTCCATATCTCTTCTCATTATGGTATGATCCCGAAAGAACAATTTGACAGTGATTTTGCCGGCATGCTTTTTAACGCCAAAGTGGAAAATGGTGGGAACCTGGATAACACACCGGACTTACAAGTCCAAGTATTGGATCCCTCAGGAAATGAAGTATATAATGAGACAGCTACAGGTGAAACCATTTCCGTTACAGAAAAAGATACCATAGACCTGCTTACCCCTGAATTTACTTTGACATCACCGGATGTTGGTAAATACACCGTTATTTATAAAATCAACGTAGATGGCGATGAAAATCCAGATAATAATGCCGATACCACATTCTTTATGGTAACAGAAGATGCTTTTGCCCGTGATCTTGGCAACATGACATCCTCCACAGGGCCCAGTACATGGTTAGATGGTGGTACTGATGGTGATATGATTGGTACAGATTACATGTATCTTGATGATACCGATATAATTACTTCAATGTCGATATATATTGCATCCAGTACTGATCCTGGAACAAGTCTGGTAGGTCATCTTATGATTTATGATTCTGATTTGGAACAGTGGGATGATCTTAGTACCACTTCCCTTGTCAACATTACCGAAGACTCTATTGGCAAATGGATAGATTTAGAATTCCCTGCTGATGTTCCCGTTGAACTAAACGAAGACGGTGTATTTAACGTAAAAGCAGCAGTAGAGTTTTTCTACAATGGTGAAAATGATCTTGAAATCGGCTATGATGCCACAGTGAATGCAAGTGCATGGGGTACCCAATGGTATCTTAATGAAGGAAGCAACGCTAATGAATGGTTCACCATTACCAACTGGTCACGTGGTGGTATTGGCGTTCGTCTGAATTCCATGAACGAGCCCGTACAAACACAGGCAAACATTTTAACTTATACTTTCCCACAACACAGTGGAACTCCCATTGTTATTGATCAGGCAGAACAAACTGTTGATATCGAAGTGGAATACGCTGCTGACCTTAGTAACCTTGTAGCTACCTATAATTTGTCCTATGGAGCATTTGCTACCATTGGCGGAACAGAACAACAATCAGGTTATACCCCGAATGATTTTACTGATACTGTAACTTATACAATATTTGCTCAGGATAGTGTTACCAGTAAGGATTGGGATGTGATTGTAACAAAAGCCGATCCCAGTACCGAAGCAGAAATCATGAATTTTGGTTTTGACGAAGCTACCGGCCCGGGTGATGTTGATACCGTTGCCAACACTGTTGATGTTGAAGTTGCTTATGGAACTGATGTGACTACCCTTGTTGCCAACTTTGCACTCTCTGATTATGCTACAGCCGAAGTTGAAGGTGTTGAACAAATATCAGGAGAAACCGCCAATGATTTCTCCGGCGCTGTTATATATACCATTATAGCACAGGATGGTGTTACAACACAGGATTATACCGTGACAGTGACTGAAGAACCACCGAGTACTGAAACTGAAATCCTGGTTTATAATATACCTGAACAAATTGGTGCTACTGCATTGGATAGTGCAAATCATACAATTGATATTGAAGTGCCATTTGGTACTGATGTAACAGCACTTGTTGCAACATTTGAACTTTCAGATGATGCCACTGCTGAAGTAGGTGGTGATGTTCAGGAGTCCGGTGTAACTGAAAATGATTTCACTGATCCCGTAACATACACTGTTATTGCACAGGATGGTACAACTACCCAGGATTGGGTTGTTACTGTAACCGAAGAAGAAGCCAATACCGGTACTGATTTTACTTCATACAGCTTCCCGGAACAAACCGGTAATGCTGATATTAATACAACAGACCATACAATTGAAATCGAAGTAACATCAGATACAGATAAATCTGCATTAACTGCTGTTTTTGCTCTCTCTCCAGGAGCCACTGCTGAAATTGGTGGTGTTGTTCAGGAATCTGACGTAACTGAAAATGATTTCACAGATGATGTCACTTATACAGTGATTGCTGAGGATGGTGTAACTACACAGGATTGGGTTGTTACTGTTCATGGAGGAGTTGGTATTGAAGACATGATCAATGCTGATCTGACAATTCATCCGAATCCCACTGATGGTAAAATCAGAGTTGAGATGTATTTGAATGCAACTGAAGATGTAAGTTTATCAATTGTCAACAGTACAGGTCAAATCATCAGCCATCAGGAGTACAAGAATGTAAGTGAAATTAACCGCAGTATTGATCTAGGCGATGTGGCAGATGGTATTTATAATCTTCGCATCCAGGCTGACGGCAAACAACTTATACGCAAAATTGTTTTGAACAGATAATTAACTGACTGATACATTAAAAAAGCTGCCTTTGTTTACAGGCAGCTTTTTTTTTGTAGCAAAAACCATTGAGATTTCATTGAATATCATTGGTATAATACAGAGAGTTAAGCTCTTGAATTTATCAATAAACGTTAATAATAGCTAAAGTCTCGCAGGTTACAAACATCAGAATATAAACTAACTACAAATAAAGCAATGGTAACATGTTGCTTACCTAAAAAGCAAATAAATGGTGTTTCAGATATTTAATTCCAAAATCCATTAAAAACATAGTTAGTGTCATGTTCAGTATAGGACGAAATTTTCACTGTGGCTTTGCCGGTATTATCCCTGCAGCCAAGGGGTGCGTGTTCACCGCATTTCGGCAGGCTCAATACACCGCATTGGCCATTTTTTCGTGGTGGGTCAAGGCATTTTCAGGGCAGTGGAAAGTGGAATCCCGGCTGAACAGATCTCGGGATTCCGGCAGGAAATGCTTTGGGTAACCCACAGAAAAAATAGGTTTGGCGAAGCTTGTTCGGCGGAACTAAGTGGAGACGGAGGTTTCTTTGCTTCTTTCTTTTGCGTAAAAACACCATTAAAACTAACAATCTGTTTTTATCCCGAAAGCTCTGTCCAATAAAGATTGATAATTTAGAGCTATTCGGGAGTAGAAAAGAAAGAAGGACAGCAAATGAAAATGCGTTTGATGTAACAAATATGAAAAACATAAACATCAGAAAATTATAATATTATATAAGTTTAATGTTCATATTATATTGTTTATAACCAGATTATGTTTTCTGCGAAACTTCAGTAACAATATTACACAGTTGAATGGAGCTTGGTATCATATGTCATCCTTCATAAAGCAATTTAACATGACACTTGCGTTCACATTCTGTTAAACAAAAAAGCCGGATAGTCATAACCCATTAAGTTGGCAGTAGAACCATATTTACTTATTTATATTGCTTATAATTTTGTCAGCAGGTATCAATTGTTCTTCCCCTGAGTGCATGTTTTTTAATCTTACTTTTTCAGATTCCATTTCTTCTGCTCCCAGGATAACAACCCATGGTATTTGTTTACGGTTGGCATATTTCATTTGTTTTTTGATTTTTGCTTGTTCCGGGTATATCTCAGCATTTATTCCAGCTTTGCGTAATTTGTCCAGCCATTTCAGACAAATTAATTCTTCTTCTTTACCAAAGTTTAGAAACAGTGCCTCACTTTGTTGTAATTGTTTTTCAGGAAAAGCGTTGTTTTGTTGGAGTACATCATAAATCCGGTCGGCACCAAAGGATATGCCAACCCCTGACAGCCCTTGTAAACCAAAAACTCCGGTCAGGTTATCATAGCGTCCTCCCCCGCAAATTGAGCCCATTTCAACATCATGAGCCTTAACTTCAAAAATAGCTCCTGTATAGTAGTCAAGGCCCCTGGCAAGAGTCATATCAAGTTCGATGTCAGCATTAAACTCAAAACGTACAATGTATTCCCATAGTTGTTCTATTTCAGCGATACCCCTGTTTCCGGTTTCATTATGTGCAACGCATGTTTTGAGGTGGTTAATCTTTGATTTTGTATCACCCGTTTTGGAGAATATATCCATCAATTTTGTGCTCACATCGTACGAAATACCAAGATTGGAAATTTCTTCTGTCACTTTGGACATGCCAATTTTGTCAAGTTTATCAATGATGACCGTGATTTCCATAAATTTATTTTCTAACCCCATGTTTTCAATAATCCCCTGCAGCAATTTCCTGTTGTTGATTTTGATGGTTACAGGGATGTTTAAACGATGAAACACGTCATCCATGATTTGAACAAGTTCAAATTCATTTAACATGGAATCAGAGCCGATGACATCAGCATCACATTGAAAAAATTCTCTGTAACGTCCTCTTTGTGGACGGTCGGCACGCCAGACAGGTTGTATCTGGTATCTTTTAAAAGGGAAAACGATGTCATTTTGGTGTTGAACAACGAAACGTGCAAAAGGAACTGTCAGGTCATACCTTAAGCCTTTTTCAGATAATTTGTTCGCCAATGACGGAATGTTACGGTTGGTAAGTTCTTCATCACTGATTCTATTTAAAAAATCACCCGAATTCAATACTTTGAATAGAAGCCTGTCCCCTTCTTCACCATATTTCCCCAAAAGTGTTGAGAGCTTTTCCATGGCGGGTGTTTCAATGGGAAGATAAGCAAAGTTTTCAAATATACGGCGCACGGTATTGAAAATATAATTGCGTTTTAGCATCTCTTCCGGGGAGAAATCCCTGGTTCCTTTAGGAATGGCTGGTGTTTGTGTCATAATTAAATATTATTTGTGCTCAAAACTAATAAAATAAATCCATTAGTAACCCGGCATAAAACAAGAAAAGAGGGGATGTAATTTTCCATCCCCTCTTTTCTTGTTTTATGAGGCAAATTAATTACTTACTCAAAAAAACTTATTTTTCTGATGAAAGGCTCATATCCCATATTATTCAGGTTGTGTATTGCTGCATTTGCATCTTTTTTGGTGTTAAAACTTCCGACATAGTACCTATAATAACCATCATCCCCGATATGTTCTTTTACACCTATCAGATCATCAAAATAATCAATAGAACGCCTGTTTCTGAGTGCAAATATCTGGATTGTAAAGATACCATCTTCTGAATCAGAAAGCATTTCTGTTTCAGTATCTGGTGTGATAACGTCGATATCAGTATCAATTGGGGTTATGATCAGTTCATCATCGCTACCTTCTTTAATTATATTGAATTCTACCCTTCTGTTAAGTTTACGTCCTTGTGGGTTGTCTTTTCCATGGACTACATTGGGAGCGATTGGATCTGTTTCGCCATATTTTTTTGTAATGAGACTTGAGGGTGCAACGCCTTTGGCAACAAGATGGTCTTTTACCGCTTTTGACCTTTTGTAGGATAAGAGATAATTATACTCATTAGAACCAATGTGATCTGTGTGTCCTGTGATCTCTATCACAGCATCCGTGTTGTTTAGCATATAACCGGTCAGACAATCCAGGTTATTATAATATATTGGTTTGATGTCATATTTGTCGAAATCAAATAAGAAATTCTCCACAACAACTTCACCACGAGCAATTTCATCATCTTTGGCCGCCATGTCAATATCAAGAAATGATTCTTCACCTTCGTTGATATCAAGTCCGTAATTAATATCTACAAAGGATGGAATATTTCCCTGAGCAACAATGTTTTCTGTATCAATTCCTGCGTTGATTAACTCTTTTTTTACGACTTCAAATCGTTCAGGGCTAAGGGGATGGTTTGGTGGGTAATTGATAGAAACAGCCATTGCCAGTTGCGTGGTATCTGTTAACTCTGCTATTTTGTTGATAACCCGTTTGGCTGAAGCTGGTGTTTTTGTTTCACCTGGTTCAAACAGAATCCGGTTGTGGTATGCATAAACCTGTGTAATAACAGGGGCGAGGTCAATAGGCCTGTAACTTTCCATAAACTGTTCTGCATCACTTTCTTTTGGTTTGATCTTTTTATTTACCATTTGTTGTCCCATTGAATTATAAATGATGTCATATTCTGTGTCAGGGTGTAATGTCAGAATGTATTCGCCTGTATGTTTGTTGGGACGATAAACGCCGTATAAGGCATTTGATTTCGCATCTCTTGTTACGATAACAACATCTTCCGGCACATCTCCTTCTGAATTTTTAACAACCCCTTCATAAATAGCCAGGTCTGTATTATATACATCTTTATGTTTAATCATGTATATATCAAGATCACCATAGCTGTCTTCCCTGTAAGTGCTTAAATATCCCCGTTGCCCGTCCATGCTCATGACATAAGCCACATTATCACCGGTGGTGTTAATAGGATATCCCAGATTGGTTGGATCACCAAAAGTATAATCTTCATTCATTTTGGAGTAAAAAATATCATAACCCCCCATGGTGTTATGTCCTTTTGAACTGAAAAATAAGGTTTTTCCATCAGGGTGAATAAATGGTGTCTCTTCATCGTATTCGGTGTTTACATTGGGGCCTAAACAACGGGGTTCACAAAATTCTCCTGTTGGCAATCTGCGTATTACATAAATATCACGGCGGCCGTAACCACCAGGTCTTTCACTGGTAAAATAGATGCTTTGATTGTCAGGTGAAATACAGGCGTGGGTTTCCCTGTTTTTTGTGTTGATCTTTTCGGTGAGTTGTTTAGGTTTAGACCATTCCAGGGAGTCTTTTTCTCTTTTTGTTGCAAATATGTTTCCGGCATGATATTTTGATCTGAAAAAGAGCAAAAAGTCCCCTTCAGTTGATAGCCCTACAGAGGCTTCATTTTCATCTGTGTTAATATGCTCTCCCATACGTTCCGGCCCATTCCACTCACCTTTTTCTTTACAAGAAATAAAGAGGTCCTCATGCTGATTATATAATGGTTCCCCGGACCTGGGACGTTTGGATGTATATATCATTTTTGATTCATGAACATCAATAACCGGAGAGTGATCTGAATACTTTGAATTAATGACAGGGCCCATGTTGGAAATGTCTATGTTAACAGGAGTTTTAACCATGTGTTCTGCACGTTTTGTGATGGTTATTTGTCGGAGGGTTTCATTTTTATTTAGCTTTCTTGTTTGTTGTATTTTTTCTTGTGTTTCAAGATGCTGCAAATATTTTACAAATGCACTGATTGACTTTTCAAATTCCAGATTTATCCTGTATGCCTGGCCTAGAAAAAACCAGGTGTAAGGTGGAGCATTTTGTTCTCTGTGGTTATCATCTTTATATGCTTTGCTGATAAAACCGGATGCATATTCTAGTTTATTTTGGGCTTGCTTTTGATACACACGGCTTTTTAAATAACAAAATCCCAGTAAGTATTGGATGTTGGCATTATCGGGATCAATTGAATTTAATTCATCAAGTAAAGGAACTGCAGCGTCGTAATTATTTTCATAAATAAACGCACTTGCATCATAAAAATTGTTTACAAACCGGCGGTCGGGTTGCCTTTCGCTTTGACTGAAAGTAGAAAAGCTGATAGACAGAAATGTTAATAATAGGATTAGGTTTTGTTTCATGGTTTTTTGCCTCGAATATATAAAATATATATAATGTAGCAAATGCAGTTATTAGGTTTAAGTTTTTAAGATATTAATAACTTTACTGCTGTTACAATGCTGTCAGCAGCGAATCCACAAACAGCTTCTAATTCGTCAGTCTTTCCATGGTAAATTAATTCATCTGGAACACCAAGCCTTTTAATACAAATGTGTTTTCTTTTATCTGCAACATATTCCAGCACAGCAGAACCAAATCCTCCGGAAATCGCGCCGTTTTCTATGGTCATGATTTTATGTGTTTTTGTCATGATTTTATCCAAAAGTTGAGTATCCAGAGGTTTGGCAAATCTCATATCGTAATGGCAAATGGAAATACCCTCCTGTTGTAATTTAACTGAGGCAAGACGGACATTGTTTCCTGCTGAACCGTATGAAAGCACGGCCATTTCAGCATTGTCATGTTCTTCTATTGTCCTGCCTTTCCCCACCGGAATGTGCTGAAAACCGGTTTTCCATTCCGGATGAATACCTCTGCCACGGGGATATCGAATCACTAAAGGCCCTTGTGGATCTAATTGAGCGGTATATAACATATTTCGGAATTCAATTTCATCCATTGGAGCCATGAGTGTCAGGTTTGGAATGGTTCTGAGTGCAGCAATATCATATAACCCATGATGGGTAACTCCATCTTCCCCCACCAGTCCGGCACGGTCAAGGCATAAGATAACAGGAAGGTTCTGGATCGCTACATCATGAATGATTTGATCATAGGCGCGTTGGGCAAATGTAGAATATACGGTACAGTAAGGGATAAATCCTTTGGTGGCCATTCCTGCTGAAAACGTTACCGCATGTTGTTCTGCGATGCCAACATCAAAACACCGGTCAGGAAATTTGTTTTTCATGATGTCCAGCGATGAACCGGTCATCATGGCGGGTGTAACTGCAACAATCTTATCGTTTTTTTCTGCCAGTTCGGTGACGGTAGCGCCGAATACTTCCTGATATTTTGGTGGAACAGCGCTGTCGTCTGTTGGTTTTATAAGGGCTCCTGTGGTTTTATTGAATTTGCCGGGAGCATGCCACAAGGTTTGATCTTTTTCGGCAGATGGAAACCCTTTGCCTTTTTGTGTCAATACATGTAACACTTTGGTCCCGGAAATATCTTTCAGATCATCCAGTATTTTGGTTAGATAAACAACATCATGTCCGTCAACCGGGCCAAAATAGCGTAGCTTCAAAGATTCAAACAAATTACTTTGTTTCATAACAATGGATTTAATCCCATTGTTGATTCTCTGAACCAGATTGCGTGCATTGGGTCCTCCAGCCTGGTTTACTTTACTTAAAAACCGCCACACATCGTCTTTGACTTTATTGTATGTTTTGGACGTGGCAATGTCAATCAGGTATTCTTTCATGGCACCTGAATTTGGTGATATTGCCATGTTGTTATCATTCAGAATGATGGTCATGTTAGCATGAAGGGAGCCGGCATTGTTCAGAGCCTCAAAAGCCATGCCGCCTGTCATAGCCCCGTCGCCAATAACCGCTGCAATTTGCTTTTTATCTCCTGAAAGCTCATTGGCAATTGCCATACCAAGGGCAGCAGATATGCTTGTGGAAGAATGCCCTACCCCAAAAGCATCGTATTTCGATTCATGCCTGGCTGGAAAACCACTGATTCCATTGAGTTTACGATTGGTATGGAATCTTTCCATCCTGCCTGTTAATATTTTATGAGCGTAGGCCTGGTGACCAACATCCCAGACCACTATATCTTCAGGTGTTTGAAACGAATAATGCAGGGCAACGGCCAATTCAACTGCTCCCAGGCTTGCCCCCAGGTGGCCGGGATTGCTGGCTACTTCCTCTATGATAAAATCCCTGATTTCCTGGGATAATTTAATGAGGCTTTTTACCTCCAGTTTCCTGAGATCCTCAGGATAACGTATCCCGGACAATAATGGACCTGGTTTTGCATGCATAATCATTTTATCTTAAAAACAAAATTACGAATAATAATTGAGAGTTGCGTCGAAAAATGATTAACATTCCATTGTCAATAAAAACCTTGAAAATCTATTCAACATGTATGGAATTATTATTAATTTTGAGTAATCTAAAAACCTGAATGTTATGAAAAAAGATATGGTACGAATATTAGTGTTGCTTGTATTGGCCGGCAGTATTTTTTCATGTGTTCCCGCAACAAAAATGGAAGCCATGAAAGAAAAAAAGGAACGTTGTGAAACAGAACGTGATGATCTGAAGGCAGAGAATGAGGAGCTTACAACGCAGGAAAACGAAATCCAGGAAGAACTTGAACGCCTGCGTGAAATAAACAAAGGCCTGGTTCGGGACACTGCAATTAAAGGAAGTTCTTATCGTACGCTGACAGTTCAATATGATAAAATCAATGAGCTGTACAATACGCTGCTTGATAATACTGATAAGCTTCGCGAAGGTGCTGATGCTGAAACGAAAAAAGCCCTTAATATGTTGCAGGAAACCAGGGATGATCTACAGCGGAAAGAAGAGGAGTTACTGGCATTGGAAGAAAAGCTCAATAAAGAAAAAGCAAACCTTGAAGCCTTAAGGACCGAGCTGCAAATAAAAGAAGATGAAATCAATAAGAAAAACAAACAGCTGGCTGAAATGCAATCCATTTTGAACAGAAAAGACTCCGTTGTCAATGTGTTGAGGAAAAAAGTTTCAGATGCCTTGCTTGGTTTTGAAGGTGAGGGCTTAACCGTAACAAAGAAAAACGGAAAAGTGTATGTTTCCCTTGAAGAAAAATTGCTGTTTGAATCCGGTAAATGGGCAGTGGATCCCGAGGGACAAAAAGCACTTGGCAAACTGGCTGAAGTACTGGAAAAAAATCCAGATATCAACATTATGATCGAAGGACACACAGATGATCTGGAATACCACGGACGGGGAAATATTGAAGATAACTGGGATTTGAGTGTCAAACGCGCCACTTCCATTGTGAAAATATTGCTTAAAAAATCGGATATTGATCCTCAACGGTTGATTGCCTCCGGAAGAGGCGAACATTTGCCTGTAGATCCAGAAAACACAACTGAAGCACGGAGAAAAAACCGGCGTACGGAAATCATTTTAACCCCCAAATTGGATGAACTGTTCGAGATTATGAACATCCAATAAGGTAATGAATGCTTACAGCCTGTAACTTTTATCGCCTGGTAAATTTGTTCATGTTAAATATAAGCTACCTGTTAAGCAGATTAACAGGTAGCGTTTTTGTATGGGGAGCCCCGCCTGCCATGAGTTTTGAAGTCTCTGGCAAATGCCAGCTCCATTGCCCGGAATGTCACCTGGGAAGCAACCCGGGACGTGAAAGGGCATTCATGCCTTTTGATGTGTTTAAAGCCGTGATACGGCAAAACCGGCGTCATTTGTGGGTGGTTAGCCTGTATTTTCAGGGAGAACCTTTATTACATCCCAACATCGAAAAATTCATCGCATTGCTGGATAAACACAACATTTATTCTGTTATATCCACCAATGGAAATTTTTCAGATCCGGAAATTGCGGAAAGGCTGGTTAGGGCAGGGCTAAAGAAACTAATTGTATCTGTGGATGGTAGCAGTCAAAATGAATATGAAAAGTACAGATGCGGAGGTGCTTTGGAAACAGTATTGAACTTTATCAATCATGTGAAGCATGCAAAGCAAAAACACAAACAGAAATACCCTGTTATTGTAATGCAAAGCCTTGTGATGAAACACAATGAAACCGGCATTGAGAAGTTCAAAAACATGGCTTCTGAACTAAAGGTGAGGTTACGACTGAAAAGTGTGCAAATTAATCATAATGAGAACATTGAATTGCTGCCGGAAAATCCGCGTTACAGACGTTATGAAATCAAACATGGAAAAGCCGTTTTGATGAACCCTTTACGCAACCATTGTTGGCGATTGTACAGAAATCCGGTTATAACCAGTGAAGGTGATGTGTTGCCGTGTTGTTTTGATAAAAGCCTCAAATACAACATGGGAAATCTTTATACACAGAGATTTTCAGAAATTTGGCATTCCTGGCCTTATTATGAATTTAGAAAACAGGTTTTTACAAACAGAAAAAATATTGATATTTGCAAAAATTGTTCTGAAGGAACTAAACGCATTTATGTCTGATATTTATTTGTCAATTGGTGGAAATTTAGGCGACCGTATTAGAAATATCGGTTTGTGCCAGCAAGCCATTGCTGAAAAGATTGGCCATATTATTGGGTTTTCTGCGGTTTATGAAACCGAGCCGTGGGGATTTGAGCATAAGCGAAATTTTTTCAATCAGGCGCTGCATGTGCAAAGCGATTTAAGTCCGGAGCAAGTTTTAAAACAATGCCTGAATATTGAAAAGTCACTGGGAAGGATACGGCAGGAGGCCGTGCAGAAGTATTCAGGCCGAATCATGGACATTGATATCCTTTTTTATGATGATTTAATCATTGAAAATTCAAGATTGAAGGTCCCGCATCCTGAGTTTAAAAACCGGTTGTTTGTGCTTGTTCCTTTGAATGATATAGCTCCGGATTTTGTTGATCCGTTAAGCGGGAAGCGTATTGAAACGCTGAAAAAGCATTGTCGGGATAAATCCGGTATCAGCAAAACCAAATACCAGGGAAAACAAATATAATGATGGTTCAAGATAAAATATTCATGAAAATGGCATTACAGGAAGCCAGGTATGCTTGGGAAGAAGGCGAAATTCCTGTTGGCGCGGTGTTATGCTGCAACGGAAAAGTGATTGCAAAAGCACACAATCAAACGGAACGCTTGAATGACAGTACTGCCCATGCTGAAATGCTTGTTCTGACTGCTGGCATGGAAGCATTGTCAAGTAAAATTTTGCCAGATTGTGAGTTGTACGTTACCCTGGAACCATGCATTATGTGTGCCGGTGCCATTGGACTATCCCGGGTAAAAAAATTGCATTACGCTGCGGAGGATAAAAAAAGGGGGTATCGTCAATATTCATCAGGAGTATTACATCCAAAAACCAAAGTATCCATGGGGGTGATGGAAAAGGAGGCTGCAGAGTTACTTAGAACTTTTTTCAAAGCGAGGAGGTCGTAAAGTGATGGGTGTTGGGTGTTTGTGTTAAGATGTCTCATGCTTCCCCTAACACCCAACATCTTATTCTACAGGTATTAGTTTAATGAGTTCTATGCGTGTTTTTCCCTTCCTGAGTACCTTAAAAGTAAAAGCTTTATAATTGGGATCTTGAATGATTTCTCCTTGTTCGGGAAAGCTTTCATTGACTGACAAAAGATAACCGGCCAGGGTTTCATATTCATCGGATGTTTTCAGATTTAGATTGTATTTTTCGTTCAGATAATCAATTTCAGTTTTTCCTGAAAAAATATACGAGCCATCAGGCAGTTGTTTTTCAATGATGTCAACGGTATCATACTCATCTTCAATCTCGCCAAAGATTTCTTCGAGTAAATCTTCTATCGAAACGATTCCGGATGTGCCACCGAATTCATCCACCACAATGCCAATGTTTTTATTTTCTTTGATGCATAAGCTTAGCATATCCTGAGCCTTCATCGTTTCAGGGACAATCAATGGTTTTCTCAGCATGTTCTTTATTGATTTCGGTGATTTGAACAGGTCATGGCTTCGAACATAACCGGCAATATTGTCAACGTTCCCTTTATAAACAAATATTTTGGAATAACCGGAATCAATAAATCGCTGCGTAAGGGTGTTTATGTCAGTGTTAATATCAACAGCGACAATATCTGTACGCGGCACCATGCATTCCCGTAGGCGTATGTCACCAAAATCCAGCGCATTTCGGAATATTTTCAATTCTTTGTCAATGGTTTCTTCTTCGGTCTGTTCCCCGTTTGATTCAGAAATAAAATCATCCAAATCAACTTTACTTAAAACCTGTATCTGCCTGGCATTTTTTATTTTTACTCCAAGCAAACGGGTGCCTATTGTTGATAACCATAAACTGAAGCGTACAACGGGATAAAAAATTAAGTAAAAAAACGCTAAAGGCACAGCAAAGAATTTTAAGGACTGATTGCTGACTGTTTTGAAAAGTACCTTAGGAATAAATTCGGCGAACACAAGAATGATAAGCGTTGAAATGATGGTTTGGATGAGCAATATAAGTCCGTTATTACCAACAACCAGCAAGGAAATGCCTGGCTCAAGTAGTTTAGCCATCAGGATACCATATGTGACAAGTGCAATGTTATTGCCAACAAGCATGGTACTTATGTAGCGGGATGGGTATTCTGAAAAATAAGATATTATTCTTGACGGGAGTTTATTTTCTTTTTTTGTGATTTCAAGCCGCAGCTTATTTGATGAAATAAATGCGATTTCCATTCCGGAAAAAAAAGCCGAAAACAGCAGGACTATCACTATATAGGGAAGTAGGTCCATTTTAGGCGCTATCTTATCAATAATATTCGTGTAATTTTTGGCAGAATATTATTTTTGAATATCGAATATTGAACA
>CAZTNS010000029.1:0-25213 GCA_964615585.1 uncultured Bacteroidales bacterium
TAACGTGTCAGGTCAATGGGATGGTCGGTGTTGAGTTCGGTGTACATTTTTTCATGGAATTTACTGAAATTCATTAAACATCATTGCCCGTTCATTATTTCCGTGATAAAACCAAATTGCTTATTAATATTATCGGCTTCAATATTAAGGATGGTGTCGATGTTGTTTTCCTCGAGGAATATGGCAGATGTTTTTTTGCAAAAATCATATTCATACTGATTTTTTCTGTTGTCAAAAAACACATTTGACTGCGTGGCGTCGTATCCGCTTATATCAAGACGCCCCCCGGTAGCGGTTATTAAAAAAACAGCAGAATCAGAATGCAGGTAATTGTCGGTTAATTGTGCAAATCCTTTGTTACAACCGGGGCAATTATTTTCAGTTATAACAAAAACAACTTTTGTGTTTTTTTCTATGTTGTATTCATGAACTTCTGTGAAATAATCACATAGCTTTTGATAATCTGATTTATTGGCGCAGCTACTGATTATCAGCATGAAGCTCAGGAACATCAAAAAGTGTGTAAACTGTTTCATCTTTGTTTTGGTTGTGTTGTTTTATTAACAGGCCTTCATTTATTAATTCCGTTGTATATGCTAAATACTCATATTGATCAAATACGTATTCCCCCAATTTGTTAAAATCCTGGTCCAATATCATTACTGAAAACGGATTTGCCTCTGTTTCCATATTATTTTTGGGCGTTCTGTTGTTTTCAATACGAATAACCAGTACATATTTATTGACATGCTCATTGTAAAGGATTTTACGGATATATCCGTATTTATCTGTTAATTGCTGGAATTTTTTTGATATTTCTTCTATTTTTATAAAGTCACCACCTATCCTGGTGTATTCGGATTCTATTTTTACGGTTTTGCTCACTGTGAGTGATGATGTATCCATAACAAACAATTTGTCGGAGTATAATGAAGCGTTAAGCAAACGTCCGTTCACTACATTATAAAATGGATAATCTGCAAACAATTTGGAATCAAAAGAATCTGTTATGTTTTCAAAAATGTCACTACCACCAAATTCCAAATAGAAATTTTCTTTATACACATTGTTGATTTTTAAGAAACATGGAATGTCATTATATAATTTTTTGTAATAATATTCTAACTCCGTAATGTTATCAGGTACTTCTACGTTTTTTGATTTTTCCATTCCCCAACCTATGTTGAAAAATACTGATTTATTACCTTTACATAATTTGGGCATGTGGATTTCATAATAGTGCCCCTTGTCATCATACAATTTATTATGTAAATCAATGTGGTGCCAGCAATTCCCATCACTGTCAATGATTGCAATTTGATTTGTATAACTTGAATGTACAAGGATAGAATCTTTGGATGATGTTGTAAAATTTTCTATAGAACCAAGTTTTTTTAATGCTTTTTGTAAACTTATTGAGTCAAGAATATTCCCATGTAAATCAAAGATTTTTATACACTTATCTGTAACAATATCTCCAAAATACATTTTTTTTTCGGACTCACCTTCTTCATCTATCACCCCGGCAATTCTATATCTATCAGGATTGACATGAAAAGAAATGTCTTTAATTTTTTCAATCTTGTTATCATTTGTGTTATCGCAATTGATAAATGCTGCTGTAATGATTATTATTAAAAGCAAAGCAGTTTTTTTCATATTTTTTTAATGTTAAAATGTCGGGGAATATTATCCCCCGACATTGAATAAAACAACTAATTACTGCAATCAATGGGATCAACTTCAACTATGTCTCCATCTTTAATAAAAACCAACAATCTTATATCGGGATCGGTATTATGATCCCGTGCTTCAACATCATAAACACCATCTATAACACCTTGAATAATATTACTGTCAAGGTAAACAGATAATGTCCTTTGATTGTCATCAAAAGCTTGAATAATTTCGTTTTCATTGCCACCAAAAACTGCATCAAAAACATCATCAAATGCATCAATATCTGCCTGAGCTGTTACCACTACGTCGAAAGGGGCACAATTACCAGTAGGCCAGTCACAGTAGGCAACTGATATTAAATCGTAAAAATGTCTTGACTTTTGAGGTGGAGCTTTCTTTAAGACATTATCAGAATTTTGTGTTACCTGCCCATTGGTTATGACATCTTCTTTCTCACAACTCAAAAAGCCAATAGATACAACTGAAATAATAAGGGATAGAATAATCAAATTTGTTTTCATTTTTTTAAGGTTTTTAATGTTGCCCTACTTTGATTTATCCGGTATTTTTAGCTAAAATACAAATAAATTGGCAATCTTAGCTTAGCCGGGACAATAAATTTTGATAATTTATTAAGGCGTGTTCGGGTCAATGTTTTCGCCTGGTAAAAAGTTGATACATTTTCCCTGATTTATTTTTAACCTCCTTTCCGGTTTTTAAAGTTAAAGCGGGATTACTTAGCTATTGTGTTTTGTTTTTTTACTATCCAACTTTTAACCATCAGCTAAATTACCCCCCCCCATTTAAAAACCAAATTATTTTACATGTTTTACAGCATGTTTAGGAAATAAAAAACCTTCTCCAAAGGTTAATCTTTGGAAAAGGTTATCATTCAAATGTTTATGTTAAATGCCTGCCTTATGCCAGAGTAATCTCTTTGGCCAGGTAAACATCCTGCACGGCATGCAGCAGTTCGACACCTTCTTTGAGTGGTTTCTGGAAGGCTTTCCGTCCGGTGATCATGCCCATGCCACCGGCACGTTTGTTAATGACAGCGGTCATCACAGCTTCCTGCAAGTCGGAATCGCCTTTGGATGCCCCACCTGAATTTATCAGGCCGGCACGTCCCATGTAACCGTTGGCCACCTGGTAACGTGTCAGGTCAATGGGATGGTCGGTGTTGAGTTCGGTGTACATTTTTTCATTTATTTTACTGAAATTCAATTTTTTAAATCCGCCATCAAGCGTTGGTTGTTTTTGTTTGATAATATCCGCCTGAATGGTTGCACCCAAATGATTGGCCTGCCCGGTCATATCCGATGAGGTGTGGTAATCTTTACCATCCACTTTGAAATCATTGTTTCTTAAATAGCACCACAATATGGTCACCATTCCGAGTTCATGTGCCCTTTCAAAAGCACTGGCAATTTCTGTTATCTGCCGGTTGGATTCTTCAGAACCAAAATAAATGGTAGCACCAACACCGGCAGCACCCATTTCCCATGCTTCTTCAACCGAGCTGAATAAGATCTGATCATAGGAATTGGGGTATGACAACAATTCATTGTGGTTAATTTTTACAATGAACGGAATTTTGTGGGCGTACTTTCTTGCCATGCTGCCCAGCACACCTACCGTAGAAGCAACACCATTTGTTCCACCCTCTATTGCCAGCTTGATGATGTTCTCCGGATCAAAATAATCCGGGTTTGGAGCAAATGAAGCGCCCGCCGTGTGTTCAACGCCCTGGTCCACCGGCAAAATAGATAAATAGCCGGTACCTCCAAGCCGCCCGTGGTCAAAAAGCAGTTGCATATTGCGCAACACCTGCGGATTCCGGTTTGAGTGATACCACACACGGTCAACAAAATCCGGGCCGGGCACATGCAACCGGCTTTTGTCAATGCCTTTTGCTTTGTAGTCCAGTAAATAATCCGATTTGTCTCCAAGTAATTTTACAATATCATTATAGTTCATAAGCTTAAATTTTTTAGGTTACTATTTCACATTATTTAATCATAAAATGATAAACATATTTACATTAACGTTTACCCTGGCATGTTTGTTCTACTTCATCAGGGGTAATGGGAATGCGTTTTTGCCCAAGCAGACGGCTTCCTTTCTCTGTGATAAGGATATCATCTTCAAGCCGGATGCCACCAAATTCTACATAATCAACAAGTTTATCGTAATTGATGAATTCAGTGTGTTTTTTATCGCGCTTCCACAATTCAATCAGTTCCGGAATAAAATAACATCCTGGTTCATTTGACAGCACAAAACCGGGTTGAAGTACCCTGCCAAGCCTCAGGGCTGCTAAACCAAAAATTTCAGGTCGTTTGGTTTTTTCATCGTATCCGACATAATTTTCTCCGAGGCC
The DNA here is from genome assembly GCA_964615585.1 of uncultured Bacteroidales bacterium. Lineage (GTDB taxonomy): Bacteria > Bacteroidota > Bacteroidia > Bacteroidales > ML635J-15 > JAQIBY01. Next base: position 4,061 of record CAZTNS010000029.1, read on the forward strand.
TTCCATGTCATGTACATCCAGTCCCATCATGTGCCCAAGTCCATGAGGCTGAAACAAGGCATAAGCACCCTTATTTACAGCTTCTTCCGGATCGCCTTTCATGATACCGAGGTCTTTTAGTCCTTTGACAAGCACTTCTGCAGCTTTGATGTGTACCCACAGGTTGGTAACACCGGGTTTCATAATTTTAGCTGCATAGTTGTTGGAATCCAGGACAACCTGATAAATTTCCTTTTGTTTTTGGGTAAATTTACCACCAACGGGTGTCGTACGTGTGTGATCAGATGGGTAATGCATGGTTGTTTCACAGCCTGCATCGGCCAACATCAGATCCCCTTCCTGCATCACATTTCCGTGATAATGGTTGTGCAGTGTCTGGCCGTTTACAGTAAGAATAATCGGAAACGATGGCACCCCACCGTGAGACAACGAAATGCCTTCCATACGGCCTGCCACTTCACGTTCAATCACACCGGGCTGAGCCATGCGCATGGCTTGTGTGTGCATCATGTAGCCAATATCACAGGCTTTGTCAAGTTCTGCAATTTCATATTGGTCCTTGATGCTGCGGAGTTTCACAATGGCTTTAATGAGTTCTTCGGAAGCATATCTGTTCATCCCGTCAAAAGGGATACCCAGTACATTGTGAAGAAATATCATGTGGTCGTGGCGGTAGAGAGGAGCAAAATGAATGTTGCGTTTTTTAGCTTTTGCATTTTTGAGAAAATCAACCAGCTCGCCGAATTTCCTGCTGTTTTCAACACCAACTTCAGAAGCAAGTGCCTTTACGGTTGGTTGCGGCCCCATCCAGATAATATCATCAATTTCAACATCATCGGCAAACAGATATTCTTTATCGTTATCAACATCAATAACACCTGCCATGCCAGGCATGTCCTGTCCGAAAAAATACAAGAAATTGCTGTCCTGCCTGAAATGATACCCGTTTGCCGGATAATTCATCGGCGATTCATTGTTTCCGGGAATAAGTATTATCCCGTTGTTGACTAATTTTTTAAGCTTTTTACGTCGTTCTATATATACACTTTTCTTGAACATAGCACATAATTTTTAATGAACCATAAAGATAACAAAAAACTTTAATCTAAAAAATCCGCATGTCCATTTTTTAATCATTGCTTATATCAGGGCAAGCAGGCTCAAATAAGCCAATTGAAATTATATTTATGACCTTTTAAGATAATCCATGCCACCTTTGCACAGAATAACATAATCATGATTGTGGAATATCTGCAAAACGATTAACGCACTTTATTATTTTGCACATAACATTTTAACCGGAAGTTTTCCCCGTCAAATTCCCCATAAGTGAAATTATCCAGCCAGTCGCCGAGGTTAATAAAAGTGGTATTTTCATCGAGCTGGTGCACAATGGGAATGTGCCGGTGGCCAAACACAAAATAATCAATGTCTTTTTCTTTCATCACATCGCGGGCGTGCTTAACAAGCCATTCATCTTCGTAATCAATGTCATTGGGGTATATGTGATTACCACGGCTGTACCGGCTCCATTTATTGGCAAGTGCCACAGCAAAATTGGGATGAATGCGCGAAAAACACCATTGCAAAACACGGCTGGTAAATATCCTTTTCAGAAAATTGTACTTTTTGTCGTAAGGGCCAAGTCCATCGCCATGCGCAACGTAAAAGCGGTTGCCGTTAAAATCCGTTTCCAGCACGTTATGGATTACCTGCATTCCTGTCTCCTGCTGTAAGTAGCCAAACACCCAAATATCATGGTTGCCTGTGAAAAAATACACCGGCAACCCGTTGTCTGTCAGTTTCGAAATTGCTCCAAACAGCCTTGTGAATCCCCGGGGCACAACGTGTTTGTATTCATACCAAAAATCAAAAATATCGCCCACAAAATATATGGCTTCCGCATCGGCCGATTTTTCTTCAAGCCACTGTACAAGCAGCTTTTCCCTTTTCAGGCTGGATGCATAATCCGGACTGCCGAGGTGAGCGTCCGATACAAAATATATTTTCTTGTTTGCTTTCAATATAAAAGGTAAATAATCAGTGTCAACAAAATTAGCTCCTCACCGCAAAGACGGAGAGTCGCAAAGTTTAAAAATTTTAAAATTTATTTACAAATCTTTTGAACCCTTTTATTAATATGGGTACATTAAAATTAATTAAAAAACCTAATCGTTTATCAGCCAGTTTTAAATGAGATATAATCTGTGCCTCGTGAACAGGTAATATTGTCTCAATAGCTTTTACCTCGATAATAATTTCATTTTCAACCAAAATGTCCATTCTAAATCTTTTAGATAATTCTACTCCGTTATATACCAAAGGGATTGGAACCTCTGTTTTAATTTTCAAACCCCGTTTTTTTAACTCATATACCAAACATTCTACATAAATTGACTCAAGTAAGCCAGGTCCCATTGCTTTATGGACTGTAATGCAAGCATCAAGTATAATTTTTGACAAGCGATTTAATTCTTTTTTTTTCATTTCATTGCGACTTTGCGTCTTCGCGGTAACAATTAAATGTACCTGTATAGTTAATACAAAAGATGCGTTTTAAATCTGTAATCAAACGGATTCATCCGGTTCAAAGATAATCTAAATCGAATGGTCTGCCAGAAATTTTCCGAATATAATCCTTCATTGATGTTTTTGATGACCTCTGAATACAACACCGGAACATATATTTCAATGGCATCCTTTATGATATTGATTTGCACACCAATTTCATACAAAACCTGCGTGTCCTCGAAATAATTGCTTTCATACAATGTCGGTATAGAGGCAGCATTGGCATAAATATTCAGCGGTTTCAGCGGCGTGGATGAGCTTACATTAAGGCTGACCATCCATGTGTCGGATTGCAATGGGGTGTATATGGCAAATCCGCCTTCATCAGGGATGAACTGATGAGCAGACAGGATTTCCGGTTCATTAGCTGTGACAGACCGGTTTAGTGCATTCATCTGGTACAGGTAATCTGAGTGTGTGTTTGTCCCTGCCAGCCTGAAATTGACATTGTTGGGATGTTTATCAAAATCATAATATCCCAGCACACCGCCAAACAAACGAATGTCAAGCCCTGTATGTTGGGTGTAATTCAACCGGTAATCCATCTCTGCATGCCATTTTACATAGGCGGCACCATGTTCAACCGTGGTGGAAAACCGGTACGGATTAACAGGCCGGTGGTTTTCCACATCGAAGCTGAACTGCTGATAATACTTTGGCACTGTGTTGTCACTGCTGGTGGTGATGAAATTGAAAGCAAGCGTTGCGTTGATGTTGGTGTTGTCAGGCAGAAATTCCAGACCTGATCCTGCCTGCAATTTTTGATAACGGGTATCTGTATCCAAAGAAAATTGTTTTCCGCTCAATTCCAGTTTCCATGCTTTTAGCTTTGGAGATGTCAGATTCTGCCTCCACCTGATCATCCCCAACCCTGTAAAATGCTTTGTCTTTAACCCGAACATGGGCAATAGTTGATATTCAAATTGTTGTACCGGGATGAAATTGTTGTACAGCAACAACCCCGGCATAAACCCGTCCAGCCCATTGAAAACCGGAACAGGCAGGTAATACAGTTCATTTTTCCTGAAATCATCAATGCCCCCGAAAAACTTAAGCGATATTGGGTTCATGCGCGGGAAGAGCTTGTCGCAATAGACATCGTTTCTGCGGTTGAATTCCAGCATTTCAAAATCCGGATCTATGCTGATGCACTCGCTATCCAAATGGTATGGAAATGTTTTTATGCCATGAAATCCATGTTTCCTGCTGACACTGTCCGGCGTGCCGAAAAATACCGGGGCATCAATTTCTCCTTTGTTTTCAATGCAAATGCTGTCTGTTGTGCGTTTTTTTATCCGGTAATCAACGTCATCAGTGCTTTCAATCAAGCCCTCAAAAAACCAGGACAAATCCTCTCCGGTGGCCTGTTCAAGATGATGCCTCAAATCTTCCGGGCCGGGATGCTTGTATTCCCATGTATCATAAAATGCATGCATGATGTCACGAAATTCATCCTCTCCCAGCCAGGCTTGCAGGTAATAAAAAGCGGAAACGGTTTTGTTGTAAAGAACGCTCATGTAATTTTCAGGAAAATACTCATCCGAACCAAGATTGGCCGGCTGGTCTATCCCCAGGCTGCGGGTGATTTTATACACCAACTCGGGCGTTAAATGCCTGCCGTTTTTGGTGTATGCATTTTCGACTGCCCCCATCAACGGTAAACTTTTATGCCCGGGATGATATTTTTCCATGTACAGGTTTTCATAAAAGGAATTCAGGCCTTCGTCCAGCCACGGATATCGCCGTTCATCAAACCCCAGGCTTCCGTAAAACCAATTGTGACCCACTTCGTGCATGACAATCCTTTCGAGTTCTATGCCACCACCGGGCATGACAATGAGCGTGACGCCCGGATATTCCATGCCACCACCGGCACCTGCTTCTCCCTGAACGGCAATGTATGAGCTATACGGGGAACCTCCCGTCTGTGATGAATAAAAATCCAGGCTGCGGGAAATGTATCCGGGAACACGATTCCAGCTTTTATCGTGGCCAGGCAGATAAAATGCAAAAACATCTGTGCTGTCATTCCACAGCTGATGCCTGACATTGAAACGTTTGTCGGCAAACCAGGCAAAATCATGCATGTTTTCACCTTTATAAACAATGGTTTTCCGGGTTGTATCTGAAGGAAAATGCGTTGAATCAGCGGGGATATCCTGCAGGTTTAGCAACCAGTTCCGTTCTGTTTTTGTGACCAGCCTCCCGCTTGCAGCCACACGGTAATTTGCCGGCACATTGATTTCAACGGTATAATCGCCGAATTCAGAATAATATTCACCCATGTGCAGATAGGGCATGGGATGCCAGCCATTTTTATCATAGACTGCTGGTTTAGGATACCACTGAGTAATGTAATAGGCCTGACCAACATGGCCCAGCCTTGAAAACACCTCCGGGATTTTGACATAAAACCCGGTTTCAATGATGATGCTTTCCCCGGGATGCAGCGGTTTGTTGAGTTTCAGTCCGGCGATATCCACATCTTTCTCGCCAAAATTGATGCCGGCAGGATTGATTTCCAGGGGCGTGGCTTCACCGTTGACCGTGAAAAACATACTGTCAATGTAGCCCTTTTCCTGCCCGGATGAAAAATAAAAGGACGCATCGCCCAGCCTTAGCATTTGTTTGGCAAAAGCGGTGTTTTGATTCCGGTATGCATTGGGATACAAATGAAACATAATCCGGTTCAACGTATCGGGAGCATGATTGATGTATTCCATCCTGATGTTCCCGTTCAGGCTGTGGGCAGTATCATTGAGTGAAGCGGAAATATGATAATTGATTTCCTGTTGAAAATATGCCGTATCCTGTTGTGATTTTGCTTGTTGGAAACAAAAGCAACTTAACAGAATCAGGAAACTAATGCCCGAATATGTCTTCCAGTTTTTTTCCAAGTGCCGGTCCTCTCAAATTGGTTGCTATTATTTCGCCTTCCGGATTCAGCAGGAAACTTGCCGGGATACCGCGTACATTATATTGTGCAGCCGCTTCACTGTTCCAGTACTTTAAATCACTGACGTGGTGCCATTGCGACAAATTGTCTTTTTCAATGGCGTTTACCCAGCTTTCTTTGTTTTTATCCAGTGACACCTGGAAGATAGTAAAGTTATCAGATTTATACTTGTTGTACGTTGAGACCAAATTTGGATTTTCCATCCGGCATGGACGGCACCATCCTGCCCAGAAATCAAGCAACACATATTGTCCCCTTAAATCATACAGGCTCTTGGTTTCGCCTTCAGGGGTCTTCAGTGTGATGTTGGGGGCTACATCACCCACATCATAGTTGCCTTTTTTAGTTTGTTTTTGTTCCGATTGCATGCGCATCTTGTTGATGTCGGATTTAAGGCTTTTTGTGTAAGCTAGACCGGGATTGTATTCCTGCATGTTTTTTAAAACAAGGTCAAAAGTCTCTTCATCTTCGGGAAATGAGAAAATCATATTCTGACCGAGCTGCTGAAACAGGGCAAGGTAAATAAACAGTGATTTCTTGTTTTCTTCAATCATGGTTTTTAACCGTGTTTTGCTGTTGTTCATAATGGCTTCAGCTTCCTTATTGATACGGGTTAAAATTTGCTGTTGCTCAGCTTTGCTTTTGTCTTTAGCTGTCCTGTATTCATCGCCAATGGCCTGAAGTTGCTCTGCTGATCGAGTCAGTAATTGATGCATTTCCATGGCGAGTTTGCTTTCTTCCGACCCTGTGACGTTGTAATGTTTCGTAATGGGCTTTTTGTCTGCCTTGAGTGTAATGGTTTCTCCGGGATGTGCGATCAGAAAAATTCCTTGCTCTCCGGTTCTTATTCTGTAAATATCAACCTTATCCGGCTTGTGTGAAAAGGTAAATGTCCCGGATTCATCTAAACTAGCGGAATCCAGCCTGATGAGCTTGTCGGGGCTCAGTTTCTCAAAATAAATGTTTGTACCTGCGGCGGGTGTAAAAGTCCCTTTCACTGTAAGCGTGCTGTTGTTGGCTTCTGTGTCGCTTTTTGTTTCCTCATTGGTTTTGCTGTTGCTGCATGTGGCAAAAAAAATCACACTGAAAATGGATAGAATCAGAATTTTTTTCATAATTTTTATCAATTTTTGATTTACTAAATTTAACGTACAATTACCATAACTATTTTATGCCATTTTTGTTTAAAGATACAGATTATTAATTGGAGTTTGTCAATACAATTGAGTGTTTAATTCAGAAGTTTTGTTTAAACAAGATCAAAGCCAGGCCGACGTCCTGAGCTCCGACAGCTATCGGAGTCGAAGGGTTGCTTGATCTTTGCCGAGTATAGCAAAAACTATTAAAATTAATGTGTTTTACAATTTGATTCGATCATGTTCCACTAAGTTTGCAGCAGAACCATATTTTCCAACCCAATATAGTGATGTTGATAGTCACCTGGCATTAACTCAACAAGTCATCAATCCCGGGAAAAAATGATTGAAGACGATTTCGTTTTAAGATTGACCATCATCGGTATTATATTGATAGTTCAGACTTCTTAAAAAACAGTAAATTTTAGATGTAAAATTACACATTTTGTTTATCCCTGCAAAAATTGCTTCCCGCATTTTTAATAACACACTACTGACGGTAAGTTAACGAATTTTTAAGGGTTATATTAGAACACAGATAACACAGATTGGACGGATTTGCACAGATTATTCTTGTTGTTCATCAATTTGCCTGCTCTGAATCAACATCTTTTATCCGTGATTATCCGTTGCATCTGCGTTATCCGTGTTCATCTTTTTATAAATCTTCTAAAAAAGGAATTGTGTGGTTTTATTTTCCAAAGGGATTTTAACAGCCTTTATATTAGCACAATATAATTTAATGACCGTTTCAGCAAGAAGAATTTTTTAAGAAGTCTGTAGTTAGAGTTTAACAATGTTGCATAATACAAAGATAAGATAATAATCTTACAGAAATAAACGCAACTTGCTATCAGGCGTTTAAATATAGGCTGCAAAAAAAAGCGCCTTGACACCAAGACGCTTTTCAAAACAATCGTTCAAAACCTTATTCTTGTTCCTGTGTTCCTTTCTCAGGTTTCAGGGTTATCCGGACGTATTCGTTCAAATCAAAGAAAGTGTTGGCTGCTTCTTTCAGGCTGTTGTTATCGAGTTTATCTATGTATTTCTCATATTTATTTACATCTTTATCTTTGATGCTGCCTTCTTCAATTTCCTCAAGTTTATTCAACCAATAACGGTTTTCTTGCAGGTTATCTTCATAAGCCCGTTTTTCTTTTTCAATAACCTTTTTAAGGTCTTTATCGGTCGGGCCATTCTGCTGCAATTTTTCAATTTCAGCAAATACCCCTTCTGTTAATTCATCCACACGTTCAGGGTCGCAACTGAAGAAAATGGTAACCCTGTACTTTTCTTTCGGGTCTTTTCTTGTGTTGGGATATGCACCAATGGTATAAACCCCGGATTTTTCTTCTCTGATCTCTTCCAGCAACTTAGTGGATAACACCTTGGAAATAGCGCTTATGTGCAACCTGTTTTCCACGGTATATTCCATATCTCCATGGAAATTGATGACCACCATGGATTTATTGTCAGTTCCCTTATAAACGGTTTTATCAACTATGCCGGAGGGGGGTTCAATGTTAAGGTCTTTGAAGCTTTCTTCCCTGTTGACTTTTGGCAGGCTGCCAAGGTAAGTTTCAAATTGTTCTTTTACTTCTTCAGGGGAGATATTTCCGACAAAATAAAAGGTAAAATTGCCCGGGTCGCCAAAGCGGGATTTCATGATGTACCTGATCTTACTAAAATTGGCTTCACCCAGGATTTCGGGAGTCATTGGCCTGCGCCTGGGGTGATAATTTGCCATGATGGATTGAATGCTGTCCTGCCACACTGACTGTGGGTCCAAGCTTTTGTTTTCCAGTTGTGATTCTTGTTTATTGATGTACGTATTGAAACCTGATTCGGTTACCCTGGGTTTTGTGAAATTCAGGTAGATCATTTTCAGTAATGTTTCAATGTCCCCTGCAGAACACTTACCATTAAGTCCTTCACTGGTTTCATTAACAAAAGGCAGTAAACTCACATCCTTGTCTGACAAGAACTTATCAAGTTCCATTTTGTCATAATCTCCCATACCACTTTCCCTGGCTACTCCGGCAACAATATCAGCGGAGATATCGTCTTTTTGGCCATAAAGTGAGCTTCCACCAGGGCTAACAGCTTTAAATAAAACTTCATCATCTTTAAAATCAGTTTCTTTTATAATTACCCGTACTCCATTGTCAAATTCCCATTCGGTATAATCCAGTTTTTTATTTGTTTTTTCTTTGGCCGGTTTGGGTTCCGGGATTTCTTCAAGAAATGCTTTATCCAGTACTTTGTCAATATAAGGTTCAAGGTCTGTATTGGCAATATCATTATACGCGGTAAGCACTTCATCCTCGGATGGAATTTCAATGCCTTCTTTTTCAGGCATAACTAAAACAATCACTTTGTTTTTGTCAATTACCAACTCATCAATTTTATTGTTAACCTGTTCCAGAGAAATCTCCGGGATAAATTTTTGATACATTTCATATTCATATTCAATGCCCGGCACAGGATCATGTGGATAAAGATAATGCCGTTTATATTCTTCGACGAAGCTTGTAGATTTACGCTTATTGCGTTCATTGTAGGCTTTTTCCATTTCCTTGATCACCTCTGATTTGGCCCTTTCAAGTTCTGTTTCGCTAAACCCGTGTTTTTTTGCCCGTTGGTTTTCTGTGACCAGAGCTTCAAGAGCGGTTTCAACATCATTGTTACGGGCAAGCGCAAATCCCATATAAACTGATTTTGTGCCGATAAAATTGCTATGAGCGGTATATCCTTGTACAAATGGGGGTGCCTCAAGCATAGTTAACTCTTTTAATCTATCATTTAACATTTTACTGACCAGACTGGACACCATTTGTTTTCTGTAATCATCCACTGTTTCCAGTTTAATAATGGGATGTTTTGTATATAGCTGGACCATTGCCATTGGTGCTTCCGGATCAGAAGCTACAGAAACGAGGGTTTCCTCGTGATCAGGAATATTAAATAATTCTCTTTCTCTGGGATCTTTTGATTCCGGAATATTCGAAAATTCATCAATAATCTTCTGTTCAATCTTTTCTTCATCAAAGTCTCCAACGGCTACTAATGCCATAAGCTCAGGCCTGTACCATTCTTTGTAAAACCGTTTCAATGTTTCATATTCACAGTTATTAACCACATCCATTTTACCAATAGGCAAGCGTTCTGCGTATTTTGAATTATAAAATATTTTCGGTAAAAATTCTCGTTGTAATCGGTCCATAGCCCCCTGCCCCATGCGCCATTCTTCGTGAATAACACCACGTTCGGCATCAATTTCTTCAGGTTCAAAAGAAACCAGATGAGCCCAATCGTGGAGAACAAGCAAACCATTATCCAGCATTTCCTCATCATCAAGGGGAACAGTGATGCCATATACGGTTTCATCAAAGGATGTATATGCATTCACATCAGCACCAAATTGCATGCCTGTAGATTCGAGGTAATCAATAAGCTCATGTTTGGGGAAATTTTCTGTTCCATTGAAAGCCATGTGTTCACAAAAGTGAGCCAATCCCCTTTGGTCTTCATCTTCGAGTACAGAACCGGCATTGACAACCAATGTAAGTTCTGCACGGTTTTCAGGTTTCGGGTTGGACTTGACGTAGTAGGTTAATCCGTTATCAAGTTTTCCATAGGTAATGGATTCGTTAAATGGGATTTCATCATTCAGCTCATATTGACCAAACACACAGAAGGACAATAGAATGCTAATAATTCCCAGGCATAATTTTTTCATAATACAGGGTTTTTAATTATAATATTGATGGTTCAAATGTAATAAATCATTCAGGTTTAGCACTTAATAATATGTTAATTATGTCATTAAACTCCATTTTGTTGTTGTGATGTCAAATTAAATCCACAATTTCTGCAATAATTGTCACTTTCAGTATGGCTTATTACGTTGCAATTCGGGCATGCAATGCCTTGATTTTTCTTTGTAACTTCAGCCGTAACAATGCCTGTAGGTACGGCAATGATAGCATAGCCCAGCAACATGGTGAAACCGGCGATGAATTGTCCAAGCGTTGTTTGAGGTGCAATATCACCATATCCCACAGTGGTCACCGTAACAACAGCCCAATATAGGCTGCGTGGAATGCTTACAAACCCGTTTTCAGGTCCCTCAACGAGGTACATTATTGTGCCAATCACCAGAATAATCATTAAAACCCCAAACAGGAACACCGAAATTTTCCGCCATGAGCTTTGTAAGCCTGATAATATCACATCTCCCTGGTTCATGTACCTTGTCAGCTTAAACACCCTGAACAACCGTATCAGCCTGAGCGAACGTATTATTGTCAGGCTGTGTGTTCCGATAAACATCACAGATAAATATGTAGGTATGATGGCAAGCAAATCCACAATGCCATAAAAACTGAACACATATTTATTGGTTTTACGGCTCACTACCACGCGTAAAATATATTCAATGGTAAATATTCCGGTGATGACATATTCCAGAATTTTCAGCATATCACCATATCGACGGTTGATGCGGGGTACACTTTCCAGCATCACAGCCAGTACATTGATAAAGATAAGCGCAAGCAGGACTACATCAAAGGTTTTCCCTTCCCTGGTATCGGCAAGGAAAATGGTTTTGTATAATTTTTTACGAATGCTTTGCATCTCTTTGTTTTATCAAGGATAAAATTAGTAATTTTGATGAGAAACAAAAACTGACATTCATATTAATTATGGATTACAAGACATACATACAAAAGCAACTAGAGGAAGCTGCCACTGCATTAAACATATTCAAGAATAACCCTGCATCCATTGCTGCAGTTTGTGATGCTGCCGGGCTTATTACATCAGCTTTTACATCCGGGAACAAAGTAATTAGTTGCGGCAATGGAGGTAGCATGTCTGATGCAATGCATTTTGCTGAAGAATTAACGGCACGTTACCGGAATGACAGAAAAGCCTTGCCTGCCCTTGTCATATCCGACCCCGGTCATTTGAGTTGCACCGCCAATGATTATGGTTATGAGTTTGTTTTTTCCCGATTTATAGAAGCGCACGGCATCCCGGATGATGTATTGTTTGCCATCAGCACCAGCGGCAACTCAGATAATATCATACATGCTGTCAGCACAGCCAGAAAAAAAGACATGAAAGTGATTGGGCTTACTGGTGACAGTGGCGGCAAATTAGCCCCCTATTGTAACGTGATGATCAGTGCTCCGAAATCCAAACATGCTGACAGGATACAGGAAATTCACATCAAGGTCATCCATATCATCATTTCACTCATTGAAAGGAACTTGGAACTGGATAATTATTAAAAGGGTAACCGTTTAATGTCATGTCAAGCCAAGATTATTCAAATCAGATTGAAAATCATCTTTATCATGCTGATAATCTTATTCTTAACGTTATCAATAAACATCAAAAACAACATTAGATATGACACAGTTGGGATACAACTTGGTAATAACAAGGTTTGTTTTTTCAATAATCCGCTTCCCTGTATTTTGACCTGTCATCAAAAAAGAGGTTGAGGTAAGAATAGTACCGTGATTCAGCAATTTCACCATCCACCACCGCTTGTTGAACAGCACATCCGGGTTCATCGGTGTGGAGGCAATTATAAAATTTACAGCCTTCAGCGACCTTAAATATTTCAGGAAAAAAATGATACAGTTCCTTTTTTTCAATATGGCCAATCCCAAATGCTTTTATTCCGGGTGTATCGATCACATGTCCGCCAAAATATAATCCATGCATTTCTGCAAATGTGGTGGTATGCTTTCCGGTTTTATGGTATGCTGAAATGGGATTTGTTTTTATATTGAGATCTGGATCGGCAAGGTTGATAAAAGTAGATTTTCCTGCTCCTGAATGCCCTGCCACCACAGAGATTTTATTCTTCAATATGTTTTGAATTTTTCCCTGGTATGCCATATCCACAGATGCAAGAAAATGTATCTCCGAAACAATATTCTGATATACATCCTGTAGCTTAGCAAGTTCATTCATCATAGGCTCATTGTACAGATCAGTTTTATTAATAACCAACACAACGGGAATATTAAAAGATTCGGTACTGACAAGGAATCTATCAATAAAAAGGCGGGTAGTTTTGGGATAATCAATGGTAACCAACAACACAGCCTGGTCAATATTGGCAGCAATCACCTGTGAAATTTTTGACAGGTTTGTGGATTTTCGCAACAAATGATTCCTGCGTTTTTCAACCTCCCAGATAACGCCGGATTTATTGTCTTCGATGACACGAAACTTAACATGGTCACCCACAGCTACAGGATTTGTAGCCCTGCTATTTTTCAAGCGCATTTTCCCCCTGAGGGTACAGGTAAATACATCATTTCCGGATTGAACCAGGTGGTTTTTTCCGGTTGATTTAATAACAAGGCCTTCTTTCAAATTCAATATCAGAGCTTAGATTATACCAAAGGATCAAGTTTGGCAACGAGGGTTGATTTAGGCACTGCGCCCACTTGTTTATCAACAAGTTCACCGTTTTTAATAAACAGCACTGTAGGAATATTTCGGACACTATATTTGGCAGCAATATCGGGATTGCTATCCACATCCACTTTTGCGATAACGGCTTTTCCATCGTACTCTACTGCCATTTCTTTCATAATCGGTGTCAGCATACGACAGGGGCCACACCATTCTGCCCAAAGATCAAGCACAACCGGTTTATCCGAATTCATTACCAGCTCTTCAAAATTGTCTGTAGTAATTTCATGTACCATAATTTACAAAATTTAGAAGTTAAAAATAGCTAAATTATTTTATTTTATTTTAAAACGGTGAATTGCAGGATTATCTTCCAAAAAATCAATCAACTTATCATTTAAATCCACTCTATATTGTCGTGATGATAAATCAATACGCTGTTTAATAACATCATCATACAGGGAAATGTTCAGAATCATTTTGCCTTTTTGTTTTGTAATGACATTTTTAAAGTCGTCAATGAATTGATCATCCACCTTGTTGGCAAACATTTGTAGTGTAATTTCTTTGAAAAAGCCATCTTTGAGCGTGGAAAGTTCTTCCATTTTTTTGATGCTGATTCTTAATTCATCTTTGTTTTTCCATCCGGGTTCCATGCGTGCCCGTATAAGTACAGCATATCCTTTACAAAATAAGTTTTTATGATTAATGTAATCTTTTCCAAATTGTGTGATTTTGTAACTGTCTGAGTAATCTTCCAGGGTAATGCCACCATACAGGTTATTTTTTTTGGTACGTTTTTCAAAGGCATCGGTGATGTATCCGGCAATCATAAAATCTTTATTCATATACTTTTCCGGGTTTGATTTCAAATCGGATAAACGCACCAGTTTCAACTGCGATATTTCAAGTTTATATTCATCAAGGGGATGTGCCGACATGTACATGCCGATGTATTCTTTTTCTTTTTTCAACATTTCGGTGGCAGACCAATGTTGGGATATAGGAATGCTTGGAGTTTGAATGGTATCTTCAAGCATATCTCCCCAGATGCTTGCCCCGTTGCTTTTATCCGCCTGTTTTTGGTTTCCATATTTCACCAGTTTTTCCAAAAAGGGAATTTGCTCTTCATCTTCACATAAAAACTGGTATCGTTTGATGCCATTAAAACAATCAAAACCTCCGCCATACACCAATGATTCGAGGCTTTTTTTATTGACCTGATGCAAATCAACCCTGGAAATAAAATCAAAAACATCTTTAAATTTACCATCTTTTTTTCGTTTGCGGATGATTTCCTTAACAGCGTTAGAGCCGACTCCCTTGATGGCATTAAGGCCAAATCGCACGTTGTTATTTTCATCTACATGGAAAGTAGAAAAACTATCATTGACGCTGGGGCCAAGCACTTTGATACCCATTCGCCTGCATTCTTCCATTTGCAAGCTTATCTTTGAAATTTCATCCTGATTACGGCTCATTACCGCAGCCATAAATTCCGATGGGTAATTGGCTTTGAGGTATGTAGTGATATAAGCCAGTTCAGCATAACACACAGCGTGGGATTTATTAAAGGCGTAGGAGGCAAAATTTTCCCAGTCTTTCCATATTTTATCAATGAGTTTTTCCGGATTCTTTTTGGTTTGTTTACACCCGTCTAAAAATTCCTGATTGTGCAGGCAGCCTTCTTTAAATTTGACTTTCAGTTTTTCCATCAGGTCAAATTTCTTTTTTCCCATGGCTTTTCGCAGGGTATCGCTTTCGCCGCGGGTAAAACCGGCCAGCCTTCTGGACAACAACATCACCTGTTCCTGAAATACGGTAATACCAAAGGTGTCTTTCAGGTATTCCTCCATGATCGGATGATCGTATTCAATTTTTTCTTTGCCGTATTTTCTTTTGATGTAAGACGGGATGTATTGCATCGGGCCGGGCCTGTGCAGAGCGTTCATGGCCACCAAATCCATAAACCTGCTTGGTTTGAGCTGTTTCAGGTATTTCTTCATGTTGTCAGACTCAAACTGAAAAATACCAGTGGTTTGCCCTTTGCTGAACAATTGATATGTTTTTTTATCGTCCCGTGGCAAATCGTTCATATCAATTTCCACTCCTTTGGCATCTCTGATGTTGTTGATGGTGGTTCTTATGATGGATAGCGTTTTGAGTCCGAGAAAATCCATTTTCAACATCCCAATGGGTTCTACCAGGTCACCGTGATATTGGGTAACCATCATTTTGGTATCCGGCATTCTCATCAGGGGTAAATGGTTTTCAAGACCGCCTTTACCTATAAGTACACCGCAAGCATGTGTGCCGGTTTGCCTGACGGTGCCTTCAATCTCCTGAGCATAGTGTAATACTTCTCTTACGAGGTCAGATCCGGATTCGACTTCTTTTTTAAGGTCAGGGTTTTCTTTAAATGCTGTTTCAAAAGTGATTTTGGGTTTTTCGGGAACCATTTTGGCCAGCCGGTCTGCTTCAGACAAAGGTAAATTTAAAACCCTTGCCACATCACGGATGGATGATTTTGTTGCCATGGTACCAAAGGTACAAATATGAGCTACGTTTTTATCGCCATATTTTTCACGTACATATTCCAGTACCCTTTCCCTGCCATCATCATCAAAATCAATGTCAATGTCAGGCATTGAAATTCTGTCGGGGTTTAAAAAACGTTCAAAAAGCAGATCGTATTTAATGGGATCCACATTGGTAATGCCTGTGGAATATGCCACAACTGAGCCTGCTGCAGATCCGCGCCCGGGGCCGACAATGACGCCCATCTCTTTGGCAGCGTTGATAAAATCCTGCACAATGAGGAAATACCCGGGAAAGCCCATTGTTTTGATGGTATTCAATTCAAAATCTATGCGTTCCCGGATGGAAGCATCGCTGTTGAGTTTATCGCTGTACCGTAATTTTGCGCCATCATAAACCAGTTTTTCGAGGTAATCCGCTTCAAATTTTATGCGCAGTACTTTTTCGTAACCTCCAAGCCGGTCAAAGGTTTCATCAGAAAACTCACTTCGTAAAGCCGTTTCGTCGTATTGTTGACGGTATCCTTCTTCTGTGCCAAAATCTTCAGGGATTTCAAACACCGGCATTATGGGCGGTGAATCCAACTCATAAGTTTCTATTTTGTCTGCTATTTCTATGGTATTGTCAAGGGCTTCAGGAATATCAGAAAAAAGTGCTTCCATTTCTTCCCGGGTTTTCAGCCATTCCTGCTTTGTGTATCTGAGGCGGTTTGGATTATCCCTTTCGCTGTTTGTCACCAGGCAGATCAACAGGTCGTGGGTTTCAGCGTCTTTTTCATTTGTAAAGTGCACATCGTTTGTTGCGATGAGTTTTACGTTATGTTTGGCAGCGAGCTCAACCAGCTTTTCATTTACGATAACCTGTCGATCGTAGGTTTCCGCTTTCATTTTGGGATCATCGGTTTTATGTCGCATCAATTCAAGGTAAAAATCATCCCCAAACAGGTTTTTAAACCATTCTATCCGTTTTGAAGCTTCCTCCAGGTTGTTTTTAAGTATATATTGCGGAATTTCTCCACCAAGACAGGCTGTACTAACGATCAATCCTTCATGATACTGTTCCAGCAGTTCACGGTCAATTCTGGGTTTATAATAAAAACCTTCTTTGCTTGATAAGGTTACCAGTTTCAACAAATTGCGATATCCAGTCAGATTTTTTGCCAGCAAGATCAGGTGATACCCTGCCCTGTCTTCTTTACTTTCCTTGCGTAATCTTCCGCGGGGAGCTACATATACTTCACATCCAAGGATAGGCTTAATGTCTGCTTTACGACAATTGTCATAAAACTCTTTAATGCCAAACAATGTGCCGTGATCAGTAAGGGCAAGGGATGTCATACCATCTGCCTTTGCCAGATCAACGATCTCTTGTGTCTTGGCCAATCCGTCAAGTACAGAATATTCTGAGTGAACGTGAAGATGTGTAAACTGTCGCATAAAAAAATCTTAAGATAGACTATAAAAATAAAAAATATGTGGTTTTATTCGTGTTTTATGTTAGAAGATTTGTGAAAAATATATCAACATGCTTTAGGTTTGAAATTAAGGGGATTAAACCAGGGATTGTTTATTTGTATGCACATTCAACAAGCTGAACAGACATTTCGAACAATCAAAAAAGTCAGAAAAATATTGATGACCTAACTCCTGATTTCTATTTTTGAAGCTTGCCTGGTTTTTGTAAAGAAGTGAACGCAACTTGGTATTATTGGGGTAAATATCATCGGTTACCTTACCTTTAAAAAGATCAATAACATAATTTTCATCTCCGGGTTGCAAAAAAAGCTTATCTTGCTCTGGAATTTCTTGATTCGGCATGATGCAGACAGACAGCATAAAAATCAGAGCAATCAGGAAGAAATTTAGATTTAAAGAATGAATAAAAAAATTATGATAAAAAAAATATTGTTCACCCTGTTGTTTCCGATGCTTTTCTATTCACTGCAGGCCCAAGATACAATCAAAATGATGCAGTATAATTTGCTGTATTATGGAGAAACCACATCCTGGTGTAACACTACCAACAATAACATTGACACAAAAGCCGGTTATATTGCCGATATTATTGATCATAGTTTACCCGATATCTTTACGGTGAATGAAATGGGCAGCAATCAATACGCTGTTGGCCATCTTATCGGAAACGCATTGAATGTTAACGGGAGAAATTATTATAACGTGGCTTCCATACTCAACAATGATGGGAGCAATCTCATCAACATGATGTATTATGATAGCCGGGTGCTTGAATTACTTTCACAGCTGTCAGTATCTACGGGCCTGCGTGATATCAACATCTATAAAATGCAAACGCTGAACACAAATGAACCTGTGAAATTTCATGTGGCTGTTACCCATTTGAAAGCAGGGGGAGGAGATACAGAAGCAGGGATAAGGGCTGATATGATCAGTAATTTTATGGATTTTTTATCGGGATATGCGGATAAAACAAACTGGATTTTTGCCGGGGATATGAACTTTTATACCTCAGATGAAACAGGATTCCAATACTTAATTAATCCCTCATCCGGCAACGTTCAGTTTACAGATCCGGCAGATCAAACCGGGGCATGGCATGACAATTATGCTTATCGCCATTACCATACCCAGTCAACGCATGACATAGAAACTAGTTGTCCATCTTACGGCGGCCTGGATGACCGTTTTGATTTTATATTTGTATCCGATGATATCATGACCGGAGATAATGACATGATGTATCTTCCGGAAAGTTATAAAACGCTGGGGCAGGACGGGAACCACTTTAATGATGCTGTGAATTATGGCACAAATAGCTCAGCTCCGGCAAATGTCATAGAAGCATTGTACAATGCCAGTGACCATCTACCTGTGTTGGCAGAATTTATTATCAGCAGCGGAAATAACATTGCCATTGAAAACACTCATAATATTGATGTTTCAACAAAAGTGAGTGCTGATGGGAATATTACCATTGGGATTGAACAAAACATTCCCGGTTCAGGAACTATCCAGGTCTATAATTTGACAGGGCAACTTGTTACACGCTGCGATTTTGAAGCTGTCAATAACCAAAAACTGGATTTACAGATTCCACACCGTGGCATGTACATCCTATATGTCACTACTGAGGGCCAGGAGAGAATTATTACCCGTTTTGTGCGGTAAAGGTTTTTTGGAGTTCATTCAGGAATTGATTCAGTTGCTCTTTATCCTGTGGTGGTTTGCCGTGCCATGTGTGGTCATTTTCAATGCTTTTAACACCGGCTCCCATTTTCGTGTTTGCCAGTATTGCAACTGGTTTACCTGTGATATTATCAGCAACGTTCAGTACACTGATAATGTCACTGATATTATTTCCATCGCAAGACAGTACATGCCAGTTGAAACTTTCCCATTTTTCTTTCAGCGGTTCCAGGCGCATGACTTTCTCGGTTTTCCCGTCAATCTGCACTTTATTCCTGTCCACAATGGCGGTTAAATTATCCAATTGGTAGTGTCCGGCGCTCATGGCAGCTTCCCAAATGCTACCCTCCTGCAATTCTCCATCGCCATGAATGCTGACAACGCGCCTGTTATTGTTGTCCATTTTATCGGCCAAAGCCATGCCCACAGCAATGGAAAGTCCCTGTCCCAGCGAGCCGGCTGTAGTTTCAAGGCCGGGAACATTGTGGGCTGTTGCCGGATGTCCCTGTAACATGGAACCGAGCTTCCTCAGGCTCATCAATTCCTGCCTGTCGAAATATCCTGCTTGCGCCAGGCTGGCATACAAAGCAGGTGCAACGTGTCCGATGGAAACCACCAGGCGATCTCTTTCCGGCCATTCGGGATTTTCGGGATTGTGGCGGAGGTAATGAAAATACAATACCGTAAAAACATCACTGAGCCCGAGGGATGCTCCCAGATGACCTGATCCGGCCTCATGTAATGATATAAGTATATCTTTTCGTATCTGGTAAGCAATCTTTTCTAATCTATTCACCGCCTGTGTCATAATTACAATTCAGGAAATTCAATGACAGATGTGACAATAAATGCTTTGGGATGCTCTTCTTTTATTTTTTCCAGGAAATGTTTAGCTTCGAACCGTGTGCGAAAATTTCCAACATGGATTTCCCAGTTTGGGTTGTTATACGCCAGGTATGCATTACAATCGGGATGTTTTTCTTCAAATTCAATCCTGAATTGATTGGCCTGTTTCCTTGCACCACGTCCTACATTTGCAAATACACGAATCCGGTATCCCTTGAAACCCTTTTGTTTCTTTAATATTGCCAACCTCAACCCAATGAGTTTTTCCAGGTCGCTTGTTTGCTTGATGACAACTTTTCCTTCAAAAACATCGCTTGAAAAATACCTGAGTTCTTCAGGTTCAATGCCACTTTCTGAAGGGCCGGGGGTTTTTTCCGGAGCTTGTTGTGCCGTGACACTTTGAGAAATCAGGATCACAAGCGAACAACATATTAATAACAATCTTTTCATATCATCACAAATTCAAATCTCATGCTAAACTAACGTAACCAATCAGTATCAACAAAACTAAAGATTCACCGCAAAGACGGAGAGACGCAAAGTTATAAAAATTACCGGACTATCAAGATACTAAAAGATGACATAATAAAGGATTTAATTTATGATCCCAGTCTTACATGTAAGACTGTCCTCATTTGTCATTTTTTTTCATTTCTTAGCGTCTCAGCAGTAAAAAATGTATTTGCCGGAAAAGTTGCAAACTACCAAATTTCTACTTTATCTTCAACATCCACTTCAACTTTTTTAACAATAATAAATTTAGAAACGGTAACATCCCCTTCAACAGCCAGCATAACATGTTTGCTTCTTAGTTGTTTTAATGCCGTAAGCGCTGACATACCCAAGTCTTTCATTTTCACATCCAGTTTAATGGCATAGGTTTTATCAGATTTTTTAGGAATGTGTACTTTTTCCATGCTTGTTATTTTTCCAAGCTTCAACCCGTTAACATAAATATCCAGATCAACATTTTTGACATTGAATTTGATGTTATTTGGATTTTCTATTGGTAACCATATTTTGATTTTTATTTCCTTTAAATCCAATTTTTCTACATGGTAATCTGTGGGATTTCCAATAATTGGAGCCTGAATGTTGCAGGCAACCAGGGATAATAAAACCAATAAAAAAATCAGGATAAACGCTTTCTTTGGGTATGTCATGTCATTGTTTTGATGTGTCCGTAATTTTATTTGCCAGTGACCTGATATCACAACCATCCATATTGCCAGATGTCATGATAAGCACAGTGCAATTTTTGTCAGCAACATTCAGCAGTTTTTTTATCATTTGGTCAACATCAGTAAACACCAGGACATCTGAATGAAACGCTTGTTTTACAAATTTCTTATTCAGCTCCGGCAAATCTTTGTGGCTGACAACTTTTGGGTTATAATACACAAACGCCTGGTCTGCTTCGGACAAGGCTCCCGCATATTGTGGTAAAAATTGTTGATTCAATGAACTGAAGGTGTGTAATTCGAGGCAGGCAACAAGTTTT
>CAZTNS010000030.1:0-25194 GCA_964615585.1 uncultured Bacteroidales bacterium
TTTCATGTTCTTATCACCCCCGACCTGAAGGATGGGGGGTAAGCGTGTACTTAACTGTAGCCGATTAACCCCGGCATTTATGTATGTCAGGGTTTTGAGGCGAAATATAAAATAGAAAGGGCTTTAGCCCTGACAAAGCCATTAAAATATAGATGACAAAGTGGAAATAAAAAGTGTCAGTTTTTACGGTATCAAAAAATGATCGAAATACCCATTATTTATTACAAATTCAAAAAACATGATCGGTCTGCATTCTTAACCTTGTAAAAACCTTTGAAAAACCATACGGAAAACAAAGGGAAAGACGAGTTTTTTTGTTGTAAATTTCCATGTTCTCATTTCTTAATTTCAGGTTAAATTAATGGCATATTGTAAACTGGAATAAATAAGTTTACTATTTTTGTTTGTGATACGGTAATTATGGATCAGGATATCAACAAATATATGAACAGATGCCTGGAACTGGCAGCACTTGGGACAGGACATGTGAGTCCCAACCCGATGGTGGGTGCTGTGATTGTATATGACGACAGCATCATTGGTGAAGGATACCACCAGCAGATCGGTGAAGCCCATGCCGAAGTCAATGCCCTGGCATCGGTGAAAGATAAATCCTTGCTGAAAGAATCAACCATGTACATCAATCTTGAGCCATGTGTACATTACGGACGCACTCCACCATGCACTGACCTTATCCTCAACTCTGGCATTCCAAAGGTAGTCATTGCCATGGCAGATCCCAATCCCAAAACCTGCGGAAAAGGCATTGAAAAACTCAAAAAACACGGTGTTGATGTCATTACAGGCGTGCTTGAAAAAAAAGCATTGTGGCTGAACAGGCGTTTTGTCACTTATTTCACAAAACACCGTCCATACATCATATTAAAATGGGCAGAAACACGGGATTGTTTTATTGATATCAAACGCCAGAATTACAACAACGACACAAGGCCAAAATGGATCACAAATGAATACGGTAAAATGCTGGTACACAAATGGCGCACCGAAGAAGATGCTTTTATGGTGGGAACACATACGGCTGTAATGGACAATCCCCGTCTGACAGTCAGGGAATGGACAGGTAGAAACCCGTTGCGTGTGAGCATTGACTTTGACGATACATTTCCTGACAAACTAAACCTACTTGACGGTACTGCACCTTCCTTAATTTTTACCGGCAAATCTGTTCCCAAAGAAAAACCAAGCATTACAAAATACGAGATACAAAACAGGAGGCAAAACCTTGATGAGATCATGGCCTGTTTATATCAACAAAAGCTGATCTCAATTGTGGTAGAAGGGGGAGTGGATTTACTCAATTCCTTTATTTCGAAACAACTATGGGATGAAGCCCGCATATTTACTGGTAATCATATTTTCAATGACGGGGTAGAAGCTCCCCGGATAAAAGGCACACTGATAGATTATAAGCAGTTTGGCAACAATGCACTTAAAATTCTAAATAAATGAGGTTAAGAAACACCTATACTAATCTGCATCCTGGAATTAAACTGATGATAGTTTTTACTCTGGTATTCATTGGTTTGTTTTGTTCTCAGATTTTTTCAGGGATGGTGTTTTTGCTCAGCACCCCATCTGATATATCCCCTTGCATTAATTTTACAGACAACCTCAATGTCAATGTTCTGAAAGGGATACAGGGAATAAGTGCTGTTTTAACTTTTCTGATCCCTGCTTATGTAGTGGCTTTAATATCCCATCCTGATCCTTCATATCATTTACGGATGAAAAACATGATTGTTATCAGAGATGCTGTTTTTATTCTGATGCTTATGATTTCCGGGATTCCTTTCATCAACCTGATGGCTGAATGGAATACCTCCCTTAACCTGCCCGAATCACTTGATAAGGTAGAAAAGTGCATAATCATAATGGAAGAGTCGGCACAACAAATACAAGAAAAGCTTCTTTCTGCTGACAATGTCATCGGACTGCTTATTAACCTCATTGTGATAGCTCTCTTGCCGGCTCTTGGTGAAGAAATTCTGTTCAGGGGAATTATCCAGCGGATACTTCGTCATTGGACACAAAATATCCATGTAGCTATCATCATTACAGGGTTTTTATTCAGCTTTGTACACTTTCAGTTTTTTGGGTTTGTCCCACGTATGTTTTTGGGAGTACTTTTTGGTTATCTTTTCTATTGGACAGGGAATTTATGGGTTCCCATTCTGGCACATTTTGTTAACAATGCAATTGCCACAATCTGGTATTATATGTATTTCAGGCATGAAACAACAGTGCCTGATCCGGAAGAATTTGGTACCAGCAGCGAAAGTGCATGGCTTTACCTTTCCATTGTCATGTTTTCATCCATCACGATTTTTTACTTTTACCGCCGCCGGAAAGCACGGCATGTTTTGCATAAGTAAGCCCACAAGATAAAACGCTAAAATATGTTGCTCAGCCATGATGGATGTGTTCTTGCTCCTACCAGCACACCATAATCAATAATTTCTGTGGCACATGACTCCCATCCTTTTCTGTAAAACCCGGAAATAAAAAGCTCAAGGCTATTTTGCTTTGTTACTATCCAGCAAATATCCGCTTTTAGATAAAGTAAATCCACAGGTATGCCCTGCATTATTTCATTGCCATAAGTGGATGCCGTAATATAATTGGGATTAGAGCCGTCGCTGACAGGATAAAAAATATCTTCTCCCTGATTGTTGTTCCTGTCACTCAATCCGGATTTTGCATACACACCCAGCAAATCCACACGGTATTGACGGTAGCGATAACCAATACGAAACAAAATTTCAGCAAAATTTGAACCCAGTGGATGAGCCAAAGCCTGATATACATGGGTATATGTCTGAGAAACATCGTTATGTGCATATACAAACGGCCTTACAGCATTTATTTCTGTCTGCAGGTACAGATTTATAAGTCCGAAAGCATCGTGATATTTCAGACCCGCCTGCCCGGCATATTTATTGGCAAACCAACCATAGTTTATTGTTTCATCATCAGGCCTTAACCTGTGCCTGATGTCATTTGCCAATTCTCCGATTTTCATGTCATCAATTAAAAATTGTCCATAAAAAAACAGGTTCTTAGTCAGGCCTATGCGTAGATTTAATCCGAGAAGGACATTGTCTGAACTGCCGATGCTGTATTCTACAGGACGGTAAAATATAAAAGGATTCAGATATTGCAATTCATATCCCATCCTGTCATCTTTTGTCCATACAATGCTTTCAAACAATCCCACCGATATCCGCTTATGAATGTTCCAGCTCAGGTAATGTATCAAAGCAAATTTTTTTGGTCGTGGATGAAAACTCTGGCTGTCTGAATTCCTCAACCACAACCAGTTCATCTGATAATGAACATTATTAAAATCTGCACCCAGACGTGTATATGGATAAGGAGAACTGTTGCGAGAAATAAAAAGTGATCTGTATCCATCGCCAATAAACTGTTTGCCGATACCTGCTTCCAGGTTTACTATCCACGGGCTCTGGTAATGCAAGTACAAATCAGGTAAATAGGCAAGGTTCCAGTGCCTGTTAATGTTTTTAAAAGACATATACCCCGGCACCAATTGTCGTTCCCGCATCAACAAACGCAGATAATATGGCTGAACGCCGGCAAAAATTTCCGTTCCGGCATGCATGGCAAGGGTATGCCCTGAATTATTGTAGGCTACATCGGCATTGAATCCCAGGCTGTTGTTGCTGAAAAATTTTGTTTCTCTGAGCAATCCTGCACTAAGGTGAAATGATGGATAGAAACTGAAATAAAGCTTGTCACTTGACAGGGTTAACTGAGAAAACTTCATTGCAAGGCTGTCATCAGGCCTCAGATTGAGTAAATTTACCGAACTGTGTTCGCTTAACGGGCTATGAAGTTTACGTTTTTCTAGCAACAGGCGGTTACTTTCTGTTATATCTGTGCGTAACCAGGTCTGTGAAAAGCCCGGCATCATACAAAATATACTCAGGGAGATAAGGATAATATGCCGACATGGTGTTTTCATCAAAAGTCTCTTATCAAACGGTGAATATTTGTTCGTGTTCCAATACGTACCCATAATATATCATCATTACCAGCATTACGATAACTTATACCTGCATAAGCAACCCAATGCCAGACAGGGTTGATGATGTATCCGGCTTCCACATCAGCAAACACAAAACGCTTTGCATTTCCTGCAATAAAAGCCCCGGGGTAATTGAAATCTGCCGGAGCCACCGGTTGGTTATGTTCATCTCCGTATTCCATGTAATTCAATTGACAACTAACAGGCACATTACGCCAGCGGTATTGAACCATGGCAATGAATTCCATCAGGTTGTTTCCGGCAGGATGAGCAGCGTTTTGGTTGTAATGTGTCCATGAAATCTCAGGTACAGATTCAGCATAACTCATCGCGCGGATGTAATTGTGTTCGGTACGCACATGCAGGTTCTGAACACCAAAAACATCGTAATACAGAGCTCCAATCTGCCATCCAAAACGATTGTAAGAATTGGATATTCCCAGATTTGTGGATTGTACATCATCAATCATAAGCTGTGCATAAACATCGGTATTATCGAACGCATACAACGCATCCAGCCCCATTAAAATGTTATTGCCGGAATTTTGCCTGACCATGGAAGCACGGAAAAACACCCAAGGATTAATCATATTAAGGTCAAAGCCGGTGCCCGGATGAAATAAAACCGCTTCGATTAGCCCCAGCCTGAACGCAGGGTTTACCTGCCATTCCACCATGTTGATGCTGTTGATTTTCCGCTGGTAGTTGCCCTCAAGGCTTTGTTCGGATTCCCATAGCATCACATTATTGAAATTGGGGTTTAGCCATTGCATGGTAAGGTTGGTAAACCTGAATTTACCAATGTCAAAACAGGTTTCGAAAAACAATTGCTGAAAGGCTGCATCCGACAAAAACAAACTGCGATGGCCTTCCCCAATAAACAATTTGTCATGCCCCAACCTGAACAAAAGCTGTTCAAATGCATTGAACTGAACGCTGCCAAACGCAGAAGCATAATCCCAATCGTTTTCATTATATGGTTTCATGCGGGCATACCCGGGTAACACACCGTAAGTCCCTGCATAATCATTCAGGTAATCCTGAAATCGCCCCTGGTTCTCATAAAAACTGGTGTGGAAAAATATGCAGTTGTGAAAATGACCACGGATTTCAGCTCCCCTGCTGTTGATGTACCCGGCCTTATTTTTTGATTTCCAATACTGGAAGTTAAAAACGGGATTCAGAACAACATTGTGTTCCTCAGAAACAGAATGCAAGGCTGGTTTTTGTGTCAGCCAGGTCAGAAAACCGGTTTCTTGCGGCAACGTGTCAAAGCCACGTTGTTCATCCAACACCGTGTATAACATCCTGTTGTCTGCAGAGCGTGTTTCTTTTTGCTCCGTCAAACCGGTCAGGCCTTTTTTGGCTCTGAAATGTTGGGAATTAGATGCAAGGGAAAAAACCAACAACAACGTTATCAGGACAATGCATTTTTTCATGTGGCAAAAGATACAAAAATTTAAACTATTATCTATGTGAAAAATTATTAAAAAATATTTCTGTGGTTTGATAAATTTAATACATTAGATGAAAATAATTTTCTCTGCGGCACAACTTTAAAAAGTAACGCTGAGTTGCGCTGAGAAGACGCTGAGAACCGGAAAGAGAAAAATTAAAAATATATGAAAGTTTCAAAATTAATCGTCGTATGTATATTTTCGTTCTCACTATTCAATGTGACTTTGTTTGCTCAGTTAAATCCTGTGAATGATCTCTCATTTGATCAATTTTACTGGTATGGTAGCAATTGTCCTTCATATAATTGTTTTGAATTATCGTGGAAAACGCCGGATCCATCGGAGGATACATTAATGGCATATCACATATACCGTAACGATGAACCGTGGATTTATACAAATGATACCATAATAAAATGTGATGGATGGATACCGTGTAATTACCCTGATTTTTATAATCCCTTCCCTCCTTTTTATGTTGTTGTTAAAGCTGTATATAACAGAGACTCTCTGGAATCAGCGGCTACAGACACTGTGTATGTAGAAGATCTGGCCATTCATGCAGAACAACCTGAAAAAGAAAAGATTTCTTTACTTAAAAATCCGGTTGTTTCAGGTGAAAAAATACCCATTTTAATGCCGGATGTCCACGGGGACTTCACCATTCAAATAGGAACCATGACAGGACGAATCATACATGAATATAAAGTAAAAAACAATCAGGCGGAAATCAATTCTGTTCCTACAGACAAATTATCATCTGGTTGTTACATCATCATCTTAAAAAGCCAGAAGGTTAGAACGTTTGAAAAAGTAATTGTTTTTTAAAAAAGAAACACAAACGCTATTCACATTGCGTTAAAAATTGTCATAAAAAAAACCCGATCATACTTTACAATATGTGTACAATCGGGCTTTTTATAGAATACGATAGGAAAATTACGTTTTACTCAAATTCCACGTCCATCGGCATGCGTGCTTGCACACCTTCATCCATGTTTTGGATGGTTTTAATGCGGTTGATGGTTTTGTTATCAACACCGGGAATGGTTTTCATAAAATCCAGGCCGGACTGAAATTTAAATTCTTTCAGCAATTGTTCCATAAAATCTTTCACTTTTGGATATTCCTGAATTTTGTATTTATCCAGCTCAGCCAGTTCTGCAGCTTTTTCAACGGCATTTTCAAGGCCACCCATTTCATCCACGAGGCCAATTTCAAGGGCATTTTTACCTGTCCATACCCTGCCCTGGCCAACTTCATCCACTTCGGCTTTTGTCATGCCTCTGCCGTCGGCTACGCGTGTAATAAACACATCGTAGAAATTTTCCACCATGTTTTGCATGTATGCGGATTCCTGTTCATCAAAGCTACGTGCAATATTACCCATATCAGCATGTTCATGGGTGTTAACTACTTCAACGTTGATGCCAATTTTTTCGTTTAACAGCTCTTCGGCAGAAAACATCAGGCCAAACACACCAATTGAGCCTGTGAGCGTTGTTGGCTGTGCATAAATATGATCAGCCGGACATGCAATGTAATATCCGCCTGAAGCCGCCAGATTTCCCATGCTCACAACCACCGGCTTGTCTTTCTTAGCCAACATCAGTTCACGCCAGATTATTTCTGATGCCAATCCGTTTCCACCTGGCGAATTTACCCTGAGGACAATGGCTTTGACGTCTTCATCCTGTCTGGCTTTACGTACAGCCCTGGCAAAGCGTTCCCCTCCAATGCTTTTATCATCACCATTTCCCATCACAATGTTGCCTTCGGCAAAGATAACGGCAATCTCATTATCAGTTTCATGTTTCTCTTTAAGTTTTACCGGTGTTTGTTTATATTTTCCCATTGATATGAAATTAATGTCTTCATCCGGTTCTTCATCCAGCCTGGTATTAATAAGGGATAATATTTCATCTTTATATTTTAATGCATCAACAAAGCCGTATTCCTTGGCAGACATGGCATCGTAGATCAACAGATTATTGGCGATGCTGTCAAGTTTGTTTGTTGACAAGTTTCTTTCATCAGAAATCTCCTCTAACATGCTGTTCCAGATGCTTGTAGTATAGGTAAGGGTTTGTAACCTGTTGGCCTGACTCATTGTGTCTGACATGAATGGTTCTACAGCAGATTTGAATTTTCCGTGGCGGAATATTTGTGGTTCTATACCCATCTTATCAAACACCGTTTTAAAATACATAACTTGTGCAGTAAGCCCTTTGAAGTCCATCCATCCCTGTGGGTTAAGATAGATTTCATCAGCTACGGTGGCCATATAATATGCTTTTTGTGTCATCAGGTCTCCATAAGCAATGACCCACTTGCCGCTTATTTTGAAATCTTCAATCGCATTATGCAGTTCCTGTAATGTAGCCATACTGCTTGTCACAATATTCATATCGAGATAGATACCTTTAATATTCTCATCTTCTTTGGCGTGTTCAAGTCCCCTGAGAATATCATTTAAACCCACTATTTTCTTCATTTCATAGGGATCAAAATTGAATGATTCAAAAGGATTTTGTGGTGTCCTGTCCGGAATAGGCAAAGATAAATCGATTTTCAAAACTGATTTCTCCTCAATTTTCACCGGTTCGGGTTTGCTTATGCTGGATATCAGGGCACCAATTGACCCAAAAAATATCAGCATGATGACCACATTGGCCAGAATAAAGCCCACCATGGAGGCAAGCATGATTTTTCCAAAACTTGTTCCTTTTTTCATAATAGAAGTGTTTTTAATGATTTACATTGTTAAATTATTTGATGACATTTTCAATTCATTTTTAACCATCAGACGCATACATGGTGTATTTAGTTACATTTTATTTTTAAGGCCTTTAATCTGACATAAAAACAAAGCTCATCACGTTATGAATCAGAATTTTTCATCGTATTTTGTCCATAATAAATTACCCATTTCTATGGCTTTTTGTACAACTGAATTTCCCTGTTTTATTGTATAATCTGTCAGTTCATCACGTCTTTGCTTTTCGGATTTCATATTCACAACTTTTTTTTCAAAACCTGCCTGATCGTCAAACAATTTTTTTTGCATTGGATTCCAAACAGCATCCACATCTTGGTGCATATCCCCCCACCGCTGTGCAGTGAGTGTACCAAGCCTGTTGAAAGCCCACCATGCCGATTTCAGTGTGTATCCGGTTTCCCTGGCAGGAACTTTGTACGATTCCGGCAAATCCCGGGTTCCACAATACACCGGGATGTAAATGGATGTGGCAATGTTATCCTGTGCAAGCCATACCACGCCACCCACATCATCCGGCAGCCAGTCACGGCTTTGTGTAATGGTACCATACATGGTGTACCAGCGGGCAATGGTACGTTCGCCAAGAAAACGGATATCTCCCTCGTCCGACACATGATACCAGCTTCCGCTTACATCCATAATATCCAGTTCGTCATAAGGCATAAACGGATTGGCGAGTGGAGATATGATTTCTTTTCCTTCTTTATTGGTTGTGGTGATGTTTCTGCGCATGTCATAAGGTGTTCCCTGGTAATAATCTTTAAACACCATTACCATATCTTCAAGCTTAACTTTTTCGTCAGGTTTGACAGAAAAGGGATAATTTTCTGCGGTTGGGCTCAACTTAAGCGAAGGAGCAAGTAAATCAAATACCCGCCATTCACGCCTGCGGGCAGCTATAGATTGCCGTGAATCAGGGGCATACGCATAGGCAAACTTAAATGATTCTTTTTCAGGATTGTACCACGCTGAATCTTTGGCCATATCAAAAATATTGCCGGAAGCCATGAAATAATCCTGATCATCAAGATCAATTTCCATAATACGACTGGCATTGGCATTCACAGAAATCTCATCATCAGGCACACGCTGTGCTGCCCAGATGGCGCCAGTATTACCTTTACCGGGGCCAACGATTTCCAGATGCCACACTTCTTTTGGGTCTGCAATAGTCAGACATTCCCCGGCATCATTCCAGCCATATTCATTCAATAACTTTCCTGCTGTTCTAATGGCTTCCCGTGCTTTTGTACAGCGCTGCAGCAATAGTTTACACAACCTCTGGCAATCAATCAGGCCTTCATCAGACTGCAGGCAGTCTCTGCCACCGAAAGTTGACTCTCCAATGGCCAGTTGTGCATCATTCATGCTGGGATAAGCCGTATTGATATATCCATGCGTTTCTTTTACCTGAGGTATTGCGCCTATGTCAACATGAGCATATGCCGGCATTGCAAGGCTGTCTGTTGATGTTCTTTTATACATGATGACGCTGTCGTCAGAATTATGTTTCACAGCAGGTTGTATATCCATCCAGGCGCGTGTCCGGTGACTGTCATCGGTGTGGCTTGTCATCACAGAACCATCATAACTTGCATTGATGCCAACTGTTATGCTTGTACATCCTTCGGGATAATTACCTATCCAGTCTGATTTATCCTGTGCAGGCAGGATTGTTTTGGAGATGCTGAAAAACAGCAAAATAAGTACTGTAAGTTGTTTCATTTATTGCGACCTTTGAATTTATATGTTTTCTTACAAGCTCTAAATATAGTAATTATAGATAAAACCATGAAATTTATTTTAATTAAATAAATATTAACATGCCATGAGCAATCAACATACACACATTTTTCCCCTTCGCAAAAGCAGCAGGGTAGAAGCATCAGATGTTAATAAATCAGGAAGGCTGAGCTTGTCGGGAATGGCAAAAAAATTCCAGGAAGCTGCATGGGAACACGCAGCAGAACTTGATTATGGTTATCATAATCTCGCTGAAAAACAATTGACCTGGGTATTGTCGCGTATGCTGATAAAAATTCACAAGTATCCCCGCTGGAACCGGGAAATTGCCGTGCGCACCTGGCCTTCTGATATGGATAAGTTGTTTTTTATCCGTGATTTTGAATTTCGCAATACCGATGCTCATGTGGTTATTGCCGGTACATCTTCATGGCTGATTGTCAATGATAAGGGCAGACCACAGATTCCGGATCATGCTTGTGACAATATTCCCCTGAAAAAGGATGAAAGAAGCCTGTTCCGAAACCCTTCCAAAATTCCGCTGCCGACAGAATATGACCGGTGCTTTAAAGTGGCAGTAAGGTATTCTGATCTTGACATGAACAACCACACAAGCAATGTCAGGTATTTTGCCTGGATTGCGGATTGCCTTGCACAAAAAGGAGTATATGAGCATGATATTTCATTGGTTGAAATGAATTTTTTGAAGGAATGCAAACTTGATGATGTTTTGGATATTTGTTATTCGCTGCAGCATGACAATACACACGTTGTGACAGGCATCAATCAAGATGGGAAATATGTTTTTGCTGCAAAAGCAGGAATATTTACCAAACATTAAGGGACATTATGATTGTTTACCGGTATTTTTACCATTCCTCCAAAACGTGGGCGCATTTTGAATAGCCTCAATACTGTATAATTATTGGCATTAAAAATAAGTTCCTAAGGCATGTGATTTCTCATGAGACGTTATTTTCACTATGGCATTACCGGTCTCATTCTTATCGTAAACCACGGTTAAGAAACTTCCGGTTTTTAATATACACTTCTTTTACAAATAATAAGCTTTGTTGGAAAAATCTGAGCCACCGGATAACATTTTTCAAAAAGCTTACATCCGTAATCACAAAAAAACCCCACCACCGGAAAAACCGATGATGGAGCAACAGAGAATTTACAAGCTGTGGGTTTATTACCCTGCCGTCATTCCACCGTCAACCGCGTTTATTGTGCCGGTGATAAAACTGCTGTCATCGCTGCCTAGGAAATACATCAGGTTGGCAACTTCATCGTTGGTTGCATACCGCTGCATAGGAATGGCTTCCTCAAAGCCTTTTTTGGCTGCTTCGGCCTGGCCGGGAGCAAATCCGTCTTCAAGCGAACGCATCATCCGGTTGTCAACAGGTGACGGGTTTACGGTGTTGACACGTATCTTGTGGCCGGCTCCTTCCTGGGCTGCGGATTTCATCATCCCAACAACAGCGTGCTTACTGGTGACATAAGGCAATACATTCGGAGAGCCTACCATACCCGCTACGGATGACGTAATCACAATGCTACCACCATTGTTCTTTTTCATGATGGGAAACACATGACGCAATCCGTAATAAACGCCCTTAACATTGACATCAATCAATTTGTGGAACACATCCATAGGGTAATCCTCCAGGGGAGTTACTTTCCCTTCAATACCGGCATTGAGATACACAATGTCAATGCTTCCCATTTTATCCATGGCATAATCCACAAAAGATTTCACCTGTTTTTCATCCGATACATCTGCCTTGTAAATAAACACATCATTAGAATTGATGTCATCGGCGGTTTCTTTCAGTTTTGCCTCATCCAAATCAATAAGCAATACTTTTGCTCCGTTTTCTGTTACTTTTTTTGCAAGTGCTGCACCAATACCACCTGAGCCACCGGTAATGATTACACTTTTATTTTTCATGTTTGTCATATTATTTATATTTTTAGGTTTGTGTTTTATCTTTATGAGTACAACATATTAATGATCAATTTGTTTATCCCGATGTTAAATAATTAACAACAATTGGTTTTGTTTAATAAAATTCTTTTGATCATTTGGGCGCATCCCGCAAACCATCAGTCTTTTAAAGAGAGCATTACGCCTCAACTGAATATCAGTTTTACATTAGACTAATGTATTGCAAGCTTTGCGGGTCGGGCTGCTCCGGGCTGACGGCCACCGTTTTTTGCAAAAACGGGGGTCTGGCCGGTTAGCCGCGGCCACCCTTCGTATCCCTTGCGCAGAATATTACACCCGTAGAAAATTTTACTTGTAAAGAGACAGTATCTTTTCTATCAGCACTTCAGCCAGTTTGATTTTGGATTCTGTTGTCCATCCGGCAACATGTGGAGAAAAAAGCACGTTGTCCATGGCAGCAAGCGCTTTAAAATCATCAATATCGGTAAGGTTTGATGTTCTTTCGAAACTACTCTCTTCATATTCAAGCACATCAAGACCGGCTGCCTGTACCTTTCCGTTTTTCAATGCCTGCACCAGGGCACTGGTTTTCACAACAGGCCCGCGTGATGTGTTCAATAAAACAATGGGTTTATGAAACGCATTGAACCAGTTTTCGTCTGCCATGTAAACATTCTTTTCATCCAGCGGAATATGTAAGCTTACGACATCGGCATCCCTGAAAATCCTCTCCATGTTACATTCGGTGACATGACCGAGGGCATAATTAGTTTTGTATTTGTCATAAGCCAATACTTTGCATGAAAACCCTTGCAGCCGTTCGGCCAAAGCACACCCCATGTTTCCAAACCCAACGATGCCAATTGTTTTACTTTTAAGTTCTGTGCCCCGGTTTTTTTCCCGCTGCCACACTCCGTCTCTCACCTCGCTGTCACAGCGGTTCAGATGATCTAGTAAATTCAGCAACATGCCCATGGTATGCTCAGCTACAGCATCACGGTTGCCCTCCGGGGAATTAAGGCAATGGATGCCTTTTTTTCCGGCGTAATCCACGTCAATGGATTCCATGCCCGAACCCACACGGGCAATAAATTGAAGTTGCGGGACGGCATCAATCATGGCCTTATCAAACTGAATACGGCTCCGGATAATGACACCGTGAGCATCATTCAATTTTATTTTAAGCTGGTCAGGGTTGGATGAGAAATCTTCCCTGATGGTAAATTTTCCCGCCAGT
Source organism: uncultured Bacteroidales bacterium (assembly GCA_964615585.1). Lineage (GTDB taxonomy): Bacteria > Bacteroidota > Bacteroidia > Bacteroidales > ML635J-15 > JAQIBY01. The sequence continues at coordinate 13,234 of CAZTNS010000030.1, forward strand.
TTTTCTTTGAAAAGGGGATGTACTTTATCTAAAATGTAAATTTTCACGGCCATGTTATTTTTTCTTTCGGTCGAAAAACGGGTTTTTTCCGGTGGCGCTGAGCGGAATGCCACACACAATTTTCACACCGTCATCAAAATAATCCAGGTTCAATGCTGCCTGGCCGATGGTGTACATCACACGATTATCAACCCTGAAATCCGCCGCTATCGATATCGCTGAACCAATGGCAATGCCAACGTCCATGCTGTTAAAAACACAGGGCACTTCCGGATGCTCTCTTTTTGCTGCACAATTTTCAAAACCACACATGCCGCAGGGCGTAAGGTCCATGGGGTGAATTTTACAACCAATCAAAAGCAAACACGAAGCACTCAAGACGTTTTCAGCATCGCGCGCAAAAAAGCCCATGTTATATTTATTAGCAATTTTTTTCATTTCAGCCGACAGAGCTTCCATTTCTTCACCATCAACAATGGCGGTATGTATAACGTCACGGCTTCTGGTTTTCGGGGCCGTGCGGGCTGCCAAAGCCATGTGTTCTGCTACCTGGTTTACGGCGCTGTGCATTGGTTTATTTCCGTAGTTAATTCCCATGTTTCATTGTTTTGTCTCCTAAACTATAAAGATAAAACCAGTTAAAAAATCATTGCCATGCCACTAACACATAATATCAATGCGATAAAACGGTAAAATATGTTAAAGCTGTTCTTTGTGGGATTTTACATTTTTTGACTTTTTAGACCAGATTCAAAGATAAAACCTTTGCATGTAAATTACAATGCTTAGGCTCATTTGTTTAAAACAAGTGCCATGAATATAACTTTACCGGTCAAAATACAGCGGCATCGCAACCTGTTCTTCAACTACCTGGTTGCCATCAAAAACAAGCTTCCCATTCACCAGGGTTTTACTGATGGAGTGTGAAAAGGTCTGATCTTCAAATGGTGACCAACCGCATTTGTACAGGATGTTTTCCCGGCTTACCGTATGGGGTTTCCGGGGATTGATCAATACCAAGTCAGCGTAATATCCTTTACGGATAAATCCCCTGTCTTTGATTTTAAAACGCAGTGCCGGATTGTGAGCCATTTTTTCAGCGATTTCCGGCAGGCTGATCATACCTTGTTTGCCGAGTTCAAGTATTACTTGTAAGCTATGTTGCACCATAGGGCCCCCGGATGCGGCATTAACATACGGGGCTGTCTTTTCTTTAAGCAGGTGTGGGGCATGATCGGTGGAAATAATGTCGAGTTTTTTTGTGATTAAACCACCGCGCAATGCGTTTCTGTCTGCCCTGGTTTTTATCGCCGGGTTCCATTTTATGCGCGTTCCGTACTGATTATAATCGGCATCGCTAAACCACAAATGATGAACACAGGCCTCTCCGGTTATCTTTTTTGTTTCTATGGACCCGGCCTTGAACAAATCCATTTCTTTTTTCGTGGTAAGATGCAAAACATGAAGATTGGCATTGTGTTTTACCGCCAGTTCAACAGCCAGTGACGAAGAAGTGTAACATGCTTCTTCCGACCGGATAACGGGATGGTATTTGACCGGAATGTCATCGCCGTATTTTTCTTTAAACATGTCTAAATTGGCATTGATGATGGAATCTTCTTCACAATGAGCTACGATAATTATGGGAGAGGCCTGAAAAATGTTTTCAAGCACATCCCGTTGGTTTACCAACAGGTTGCCTGTGGATGAGCCCATAAACACTTTTACCCCGGCTACTTGTTTCGGATCCAGGGTTTCAATTTCCCTGAGATTATCTGCAGTAGCCCCCAGGTAAAAAGCAAAATTGATGAGTGAGTCCTGAGATGCGATGGCTTGTTTTTCACGGAGCCTTTCCATGGTGGTTGTTGCCGGATTTGTGTTGGGCATTTCCATGAATGATGTTATACCCCCGGCAGCCGCAGCACGGCTTTCCGTTTTTATATCAGCCTTATGTTCCATGCCCGGTTGCCTGAAATGCACGTGACTGTCAATGATGCCGGGCATTAAATACTGGTCTGTGGCATCTATGGTGACGTCTGCAGGCAGGGATGAATCCCCTGGAACAATGCTTTGGATCCGTTCATCTGAAATCAAAACGGAAGCCTGTTTAAGTTCTCCTTCATTAATTATTGTGGCGTTTTTAATGCATGTTTTCATCAGGGAAAATGTTAATAGATTATTTTTGTTTTTTCCGTTTCGTTCCTTTTACACTAAATCCAAATCGACCTTGTTTTTTGGCTACCGTATAATACTTTCCGTGCATAAAAGCAATCATTTCGGCGGCAGCAATATTAAATTCCCCTGATTCTTTATCAACGTAATGATTATCACCATGCACGGCAATAATTTCTGCCAGGAACATGTCATGAGAACCAAGTTCAATTATACTCTGTATCTTACATTCAACATTTATTGGTGATTCTGCAATCATGGGGGCTTCCACTTTGGTAGCAGGAACGGCCGTGAGTTTCATTTCTTTAAACTTATTGTAATCACGGCCAGAACGAACGCCACACCAATCGGTGGCGTAAGTCAAATCTTTATTGGTCAGATTAATAACAAAGCCTCCGGCATTTTTGATGATGGAATGGGAATGCCTTTCCTTTCGGACTGAAATATAACACATCGGTGGTGCAGAATTGACAATGCCTGTCCAGGCAATGGTAATGATATTATATTCATCCGGGGTTTTACCGCAACTTACCATCACCGCAGGCAAAGGATACAACATGGTGCCGGGTTTCCAGGAAATGCGTTCTTTCATAAAATGCTTCTTTTATTGTCAAAGATAACAAAATATCGGCGCTTTATGGCAGGCTAATGTTTTTTCCCGAACAAATTTCATTAATTTTGAAAAGACAAATTATGCCTCAATAATAATGATTGATTTTAAAGCACTGAACCGCGCGTACGATAATGATGGCTTTTATTCCCTGCAACTCGAAGTGGGGGACAAATGCTACCAGGGGTGCATTTATTGTTACATGAACGCTGTAGCTGAAACGAAAAACGAATTGACAAGTGAAATAATATCGGATATTCTGTTGGATTCAAAAAAAATTGGCATTACAGCAATTGAATGGCTTGGTGGGGAACCCCTCATAAGGGCTGGTATTTTTGATTTCATGGAGCAGGCACGGGAACTTGGTTTCAGAAACAACATGTGGACAGGCGGATTGCCTTTCATCGATAAAGAAGTGACCAAAAGAACCGCTGAATTATGCCGGCACGGACTCATTTCTGTACATGTCTCTACTGTAAATCCGGATTTATACGAAAAACTGCATCCGGAAAGGGATAAAAACGATTTAAAAATCATTTTGAATGGCATTGAAGATTTACTATCCATAGGATATCCACCGGAGCAGCTCGTAAATTCTGTGACCTTTACCGGGTTGCAGTCATCGGAAGATATGATAAAAACCATGGAATATTTTTATGAACAATACGGGGTGCTGACATCAATCAATGTTTATCACACGTATCTCAGGCCGGGAAGTGATCCCCGTGACCTGCGGAAATTTATCCCTGACAGGAAAGAAGTAAGTGCGGTTTACCGGTGGTATAAAAACCTGGTTGGCGTAAAAGAATTGCCAATGAATTGTGTAAACAAACAGTATTGTTCTGCCACGCTTGCTGTGTTAAACAATGGGTACGTTACTCCTTGTGCAACCATCAGGGAAGAAAATGAAGGCCTTAATGTAAAAACACATGAATTTAAAGATATTGTTGAGGCAAACCGGGATTACCTGAACTTTAAATTTTTCAAAGACAAAAAGAATTTACCGCCGGATTGCCAAATATGCCTTTTGAACGATGAATGTTTTGGTTGCCGCTCAAGGGCGTTTGCTGCCGGAAAAGGCATTTACGGCAAAGACCCACGGTGCTTTCGTTTTAAAAACAGTGATTGATTTCATACCCCAACACGCAATACGTTAAAATTTTGTAAATAGTAAATACACAAGGAAATTGTTTATTATCGGACATAAAGCGTAATTTCACATTTTAATAATGATATTAAACGACCTTGTTATCAGGTTCAATAATTAAAAATGAAATTAAGAAGATTGAATAAAGCTCAGACATTCAGGAACACTGGTGTTCTGATAATCATGATTGCCCTTTTTGCTTCTCCGGCAATCAGCCAAAACATAAAGGACAGTTTGGAAAAAGTGGAATCTGAATTGGAAATTATCAACGCAAAACGGGATTCATTATACACTGTGTTGGAAAAATTGAGGCTATCGTACATCGTGGACGAAATCAAAAACACGGGATACCCTGCGGGGAGTGAAATCGAAGAAATAGCAATTCATCCTGGGCTGGTGATTTCATACAACGAAAAGCATGAAATGGCAAACTGGGTAGCTCATATGGTTTTACCACAGATTAAAACGGGAAATTTATCCCGCACCAATGATTTTAGGCCTGATACAACCATTTCTACCGGCTCTGCAGTGGAAGAAGATTATTTCCTGAAATACCTTCAGCCGGACAGCACGTATGAATACGATGGATATGGTTTTGATCGCGGCCATCTGGCTCCTTCGGCTGATTACCGCTGGAGCAGAGAAGCCATGTCGGCAACATACGTTTATTCCAACATCAGCCCACAAAGGCCTGATTTTAACCGTGGCGGATGGGGAAAACTGGAAAACTTTATCCGGGATTATGTCATCAGCAACAATCAGGAGGTGTTTGTTTATACAGGGCCCGTATTATCCGATGACCTTCCCAAAGTGGAGAAAAGTGTCAATGAAATGAGTCTGCCTGAATATTTTTACAAAATAGCATGGGATGAAACCAACCAGAAAATGATTGCCTTCATAATGCCAAATGAGCGGTTGGCAAAACCTTTGGAAAATTATGCGGTAAGTGTGGACAGCGTAGAAAAGATGACCGGGCTTGATTTTTTCCCTGCCATGGATGAGAAAATGGAAGCCCAACTGGAAAGCAGGTGTGAGCCAGAAGCATGGTTTTCAGGCAGTGCAGGAAATGACAAAATGCCGCTAACCAAAGCAGACATGCCTGAAGGCGCATTCAACACCATCAACGCGAGGGCTTTTATGGAAAGCAATAAGAAAGTGACCGTTTGTGGTACCGTTGTATCTGCCCATAAGTCAGGAAAAGGGAATACTTTTCTAAACCTTGATAAATCCTTTCCGGATCAAATATTTACCGTCACCATCTGGGATCGCTATCAGCATAACTTTCCGTATGAACCACATGTGGTGCTCATGAACAAAAAGGTTTGTGTGACAGGAAAAGTACTGGAGTCTGGCGGAAAGCCGGCTATTTCCGTGGAAAATGAAAATAACCTGGAAATTCTTGACTGAACATTTTTATATCTTTAACTGTCATATTGGCGAAACCCCTGCCATTTTGGTTGATAAATTGGTTTTTTTATTAATTTTGAGAAAATTTTTAGCATGAATTTACAAGCAGTAAAACAACGCTTTGGGATCATTGGTAATTCAAGCGAACTGAATCGTGCCATTGACCTTGCTACACAGGTAGCATCTACGGATTTATCTGTCCTGATAAGTGGTGAAAGCGGCGTTGGAAAAGAAAATATACCCAAAATAATTCATCAGTTTAGCCACCGCAAACACGGGGCTTTCATAGCAGTAAACTGTGGTGCGATTCCGGAAGGGACAATTGACAGCGAGTTGTTTGGCCACGAAAAAGGCGCTTTTACAGGGGCTACAGACAGCAGGAAAGGGTATTTTGAAGTAGCAGACAAAGGAACCATTTTTCTGGATGAAGTATCGGAATTGCCTTTATCAACCCAGGTACGCCTGCTCAGGGTGCTGGAATCGGGTGAGTTTATTCGTGTGGGGTCATCCAAAGTACATAAAACAGATGTGAGGGTGGTTGCTGCAACCAATATCGATTTATTGGAAGCCATTGAAAAAAACAAATTCAGAGAAGACCTGTATTACCGGCTCAATACGGTGCCCATATATATACCTCCCCTGAGAAATCGACAGGACGATATATACCTGCTGTTCAGGAAATTTTCGGTCGATTTTGCAGATAAATACAAAATGCCTGCATTGAAATTAACACCGGAAGCCCGGGAATTGCTTTTAAAATACAGATGGCCGGGAAACGTCAGGCAATTGAAAAACATTACCGAGCAAATGTCGATTATAGAACAAGACAGGCTTGTCACAGCAGATAGCCTAAGAAAATATATCCCTGAAATTGATAAATCAAGGTTGCCGGCACGGATTCAGCCAAAAGAACAAAAAGATTTCAATTCTGAAAGAGAGATTCTTTATCAGATTTTGTTTGATATGAAAAGCGATATGAATGACCTGAAAAAAATTGTCCATGAATTGATGCGCGATAATCCGGATACCATTCGCCGAACAGAAGAAAACAATTCCGGTATTCTCAATAAGCTCTACAATGAAGATGAAGTATATCATATCAACAAACCGGAACAGAACAATAAACCGGAGAAAACTTTTAAAGGCGATACCAACATTGAAGATACCGAGGAGTTTATAGATGAAGACCTGAGCCTGGCTGAAATGGAAAAGAAATTCATTGAAAAAGCCCTTGATAAACACCGTGGGAAAAGAAAAATGGCAGCTAAAGAGCTTGGGGTTAGTGAGCGCACCCTGTACCGAAAAATCAAAGAATACAAGATTAATGCCTGATGAAACTTTTTACGTCAAATATCGTATGTATTATTAGTGCCATGTTGGTTCTGTTTTTTGCCGGATGTGTTTCGGGAGGATATTCTTTTACCGGAGCAAGTATTGGGGAAGCAAAAACCATCAAAGTAAAGCATTTTCCAAACCGCGCACCAGTGGTACAACCTACCCTGAGCAACACATTTACAGAAGCACTAAAAGATAAGTTCATACAACAAACAAATTTGAACCTTGTAAATGGCATGGCAGACATGGAGTTTGAAGGAGAGATCACAAATTACAAAATTACTCCGCAGGCGTATCAGGGCAATGAAACTGCAGCATTAAACAGATTGACTATAACCGTTAAAGTGAAGTTTGTTAACAGAACAGATGAAAAACAAAATTTTGAAACCAGCTTTTCTGAATTTGCAGAGTATTCAAGCTCAAAAAGTCTTACTGCTGTAGAAAATGAACTGATCGAAGAAATCGTTGATAAATTGACAGAAAGCATTTTTAACAAAGCAGTAGTAAACTGGTGATTATGGAAAAACATTTGTTAGACACATATATAAAGGATCAAAGAAAACTTGACAACAAAAGCCTGAATGAGATCAATAAGCTTACAGAGGAATTCCCGTATTTCCAGACAGCCTGGATATTGCTGGCAAAAAACCTTAAAAACATTGATGATCATCGCTTTGAAAATAAATTAAAAATTGCTGCCACTTATGCACCGGATCGCAGCCGTCTCTTTCAGATCATCATGAAAGATTTTTCTGTTAAAAAGCCAGATAACCAAGCAAAAAACCAACAGGATAACACATCCCGCACAAAAAAATCAGAAGACTCACAAACCAAAAAGGAAACACCTGAAGAGAAAGAAGAAGATGTAAAAGAAAAACAAAACTCGCCCCCGGAAAACACAAACAAACCCTCTGAAAAGCACCCGGAAACCAAAACGAAAACATCACCGCAGGAAGGACAAAAAGAAAACAAAAACCCATCCGAAACTGATCTGAGTGATGTCCTTCAAAAACGTCTTGAAGAACTAAAAAAAAAAATAAATCAACCTGAGGACACAAGGGAAGAGGAAAGCAATGCCATTTCATCGGATGAATTTTTTTCATTTAATCCGCTTGACACTGTTTCTGAACAAACATACAGCATGGAAGAATTGCAGTATAGGCAGGAGGCAGAACAAGAACGGCTTCAAACCATGCAAAATAAAACCACTGCAAAAACAAAAAAACAGAAATTGCTGGATAAATTCATAAAATCGGAGAAAAGCCATGATAATTTAAAACCAGATGATAGTACGTCAGACAACCTATATGATACACCTGTTTTCGATGACTCTCAGGAGTTGATGACAGAAACCCTGGCCAAAATATATGTCAGGCAGGGGCATTATGAAAAAGCTTTGCATGCTTACAAAAAATTAAGTTTGAAATATCCACAAAAAAGTGTTTACTTTGCAACTCAAATTGAAAAAATAAAACGTTTATTATCTAAAGACAATTAACGATGTACGTATTTTTAACAGTTTTATTAATGATAGTGTGTGTGCTGTTGATTCTTATTGTATTGGTACAAAATCCCAAAGGTGGTGGGTTGTCTTCTGCTTTTGGCCAAGGGAATCAGGTTATGGGTGTAAGAAAAACAACTGATTTTCTTGAAAAAGCAACATGGGGGCTTGCTATTGCTGTTCTTGTGCTGAGTTTATTTGCAAGCTTTGCCATCCCACGACAACCTAAAGAAAAGGAGCAGGAACAACAAGATGTCCAGCAAACAGAACAAAGAGAACAGCAGAGCACACCATCAGAAGAAGAATTACCGGTTCCCGGAAATTAAAAAAAAAGAACATTGTAAAAACCAAAAACCTTTCCGGGTACGGGAAGGTTTTTTCATTCATTGGCATTGGGATAAGTGGATGTGGCTATGAATGAGAATTTTGGTATGTTTGCAGACTATTATGGGTTTAACTATTGTCATAACAGGAGCCGGCGGAGGCATTGGACATGCCCTCTCACTTGAGTATGCACAAGTGGGAACCCATTTGATTTTATGTGATTTTCATAAAGAAAAACTTTCCGCTACAGCTGAGTTGTGTCAAAAAACGGCTGAAACCGTTGACACTTTTTGCTTTAATATGGAAAACCCGGCTGAGGTTGAAAAAACTGCAGACCAAATTCTCAAAACACATAAATCCATTGACCGGCTTGTTCTGGTTAATGGGATTTCTCAGCGTGGAAAAGCCATCAATACCAGCATTGACATTGACAGAAAAATCATGGAAATAAATTATTTTGGCAGTATCCACCTGACAAAAAAGTTATTGCATCCAATGTTGAAAACAGAAAGCCCCGGAATTGGTGTTACATCCAGTATTTCAGGACGGTTTGGCTTTCACCAGCGGTCTGCTTATGCCGCTTCCAAATTTGCTCTGCATGGTTTTTATGAATCGCTCAGACTGGAACATTTTAAAGACGGACTTTCTGTGACCATCATGTGTCCCGGACGCATTAACACCCCCATTTCAATGTCTGCCATCACTGAAAATGGTGAAAAGCATGGACAAATGGACCCGGGGCAATCAAATGGGATGTCCGCTGCTACGTGCGCAAAAAAAATGCACAAAGCCATTGAAAAAGGCAAAAAAGATGTGCTCATTGGAAAAAAAGAGTTGTTGATGGTCTATTTCCGGAAATACCTTCCATTTATTTTTTATAAATTTGCTAATAAAATAAACCCCAGATAATTATGTCAAAAATCATCAGCGGAATTCAACAAGTTGGAATTGGTGTTCCTGACATTGAGGAAGCCTGGAACTGGTACATCAAACACTTTAACATGAACATCAAAGTGTTTGAAGAAAAAGCCGTAGCTGAATTTATGTTGCCCTATACAGGCGGAAAAACCCGTGAACGCCATGCAGCCCTTGCAATAAACATGGAAGGTGGCGGGGGTTTTGAAGTATGGCAACATACCGGAAAAACACCTGAAATGCCAAAAGAACCTGTGTTGCTGGGAGACTTGGGTATCAGTGCAGTAAAAATGAAATGCCGGAACATTGATAAGGCTTACAGCGACATGAAAGCCAAAAACCTCAACCCCTTAGGTGAAATTACGCATAATCCCGCCGGACAAAAGCATTTTTTTGTGCATGACCTCTATGATAACCTGTTTGAATTTGTTGAAACCCCTGAACATTTTTTGACCAGACACAGCAATGGCGGAGTTTTTGGTGCCTGTATCGGAGTAACAAGCATTGAAGAATCCATGAAAATCTATCATGATATCCTTGGTTATGATGATATTGTGTATAACCGTAAGGGAGCGTTCAATGACCTTATTGATGTGCCAGGGGGAAAAGAAGAAATAAGACGGGTGTTGCTCAGGCACAGCGAGCCACGAAAAGGGGCCTTTGCACCGCTGCTCGGGCCTTCCGAAATAGAACTAATTAAAGTCAGATCACGGAAACCCAAAGAGATTTTTAAGGACCGCATGTGGGGAGACCCAGGGTTTATCCATATTTGTTACGATATCAACGGTATGAACATTTTAAGACAGGAGGTAAAGGATAAAGGCTTCCCATTTACCGTTGACAGCTCTGAGAGCTTTGATATGGGCGAAGCTGCAGGCCATTTTTCATACATTCAGGCTCCCGAAGGCACACTCATTGAATTTGTTGAAACGCATAAAGTGCCTGTAATGAAAAAGCTAGGCTGGTACATTAACCTTCAAAAACGTGATCCCGAAAAGCCGCTGCCACATTATTTGCTCAAAGCAATGGGCATCAATAAAGTGAGAAAAGTGTAACGCGCTTTCCCCACGACAACCATATCCTGATCAAAACATCATTTCATTATGCATTTTGAAGCATTGGCCGGGAAAAATATTGAAATTACACATTAGAACGCACTTGGTATAATATCCTTCTATTAAACTGCTCAGACACGCCAACAGCGATGCGTATTATGCTTCATCGGCAACAGGCATAAACCATTTCTACGAAGAATTGTTGCTGCTGAAAGGCATGAATCCATGGTCCGGTTTCGTGAGCAGTTTTCTGTGAATGGAATATGACAAACCAGATGTACTAAATGTGTCTATGCTACGTTAATTAAACATCTTTTCTATTTTTGCACCCGAATGACGAACCGTTTTAATAAATTATTTCTGATTACGCTGCTGGTAATTTACAGCCTTCACCTCAAAGCACAGGTTGGTGGTGATAACACTTATGCTTTTCTTGAACTCCCCAATTCCGCACGTGTTGCTGCACTTGGAGGCACCAACGTTTCCCTTTATGACAATGACCTGAATATGACTTATTACAATCCGGCATTGTTGAATGAAAACATGCATCAGCATGTGGCGCTGAATTACTCCAACTACATTGCTGACATCAATTATGGTTATGCTTCTTATGCTCATCATCTTGACGGGATCGGTACTGTGGCAGCAGGCATTTATTATCTTAATTACGGCGAATTTATTCGTGCTGATGAAACAGGGGTCATCACCGGCAATTTTTATGCTGATGAATACGCTATGAATTTATATTACGCCAGGCCTCTGAATAAAGATTCCTCATTGAATGTTGGTGGTAACATGAAAATCATTTATTCCAATTTGGAACAATATACTTCTTTAGGCATTGCCTTGGATGCCGGCATTAATTACCATAAGACCGGATCAAATTTTTCTTCATCCATTGTGGTAAAAAACCTGGGATTCCAACTTACCACCTATACAAATGACAATCGTGAACCACTCCCTTTTGATTTGCAGACCGGAGTGACATACAAAACACCACATGCCCCATTCAGGGTTAGTGTGGGTATGCATCAGCTTACTAAATGGAAAATGCGTTATGACAGCCCTTTAAGAACAACAGCGTTATCTCTGGATGATGAAAATGATAAAGATAATGAAATTAGCTTCAGCAATAAAATAGGACAAATTGGGGATGAGGTTCTGAGGCATTTTGTACTCGGCATTGAAATTATGCCTTCCGATAATTTTTTTATTGCTTTTGGGTATAATTATCAACGCAGAAAAGAGCTCGCTCTCAGTAACAGGCCAGGTATGATTGGGTTTTCCATCGGATCCGGCATAAAAATTTCAAGATTTATGCTCTCTTACGGTCTTGGACGATACCACATGGCAGGTACAAGCCATACCATATCCATTACCTCGGACATGGGAGCATTTATTAAACGGAATTAATGATTGTAATAATAAACCCCATGTTTACAGTTAAATAAAAGGTTAAAACCTCCTCCAATTCTCATTTACATAACATTATAAT
>CAZTNS010000031.1:0-24782 GCA_964615585.1 uncultured Bacteroidales bacterium
CTCATGATAGAATTGAATACCCGGTAGAATTTCGTCTGAATGTTTCTGAGTTGGCGTTGAAAGAGGATGATGATGAGGATAAAAAGGAACTTGTTAAACGGCATAAAGTAGTAGAAGTGGAAGAAGTGATAATAAAACAAGAAATCACTGATTTGGTGGAAAAAGAACAGAAAGAGCTTGCCCTGGATAATGAAACCTACCCAGATTCAACAAGGAATGGTATCCCTTATACATCAAATGAAGGGGATTTTAAGGGACAATATTTGATCATTGGTGGCAGTTTTATGTCTCCTGAAAATGCCAGAAAAGCTGTTTCAAAATATGAGAAGATGGGTTACACATGTCGAATTTTAGTTACAGATAGTGGTTTTAACAGGGTTGTTATAAAAGCTTTTGATAATAAAGAAAATGCCCGGGAACAACTTAAGAAACTGCGTCAGGAAACTTCTGTGGATGATTTGTGGATATTGAGACAGTAATTGATAAGTTTCCTCTTTTTTGAATACGTTAACAAAAAACACAGGCATTCAATTATCAATAGAGTAAAATGCGAAAACCCTGCATTAATAATGGTAGCTAATGATGTAAATCATTGACTTTTATCGTGTTTTGTGTTTATCAGCATGGCCCATATTAATATCCTGCATACATTCAGTTTTGCCAGGGAGGGCAAATAAGTATCCGGGGCCGGATGTTGTGTGATAAATGGGAGGGAACTGCAACGACCATACTGCCCTGTATAACTACAACCGATTTATGGCTGATTCATCCGGATTGTAAACGACTGTTATAGAAGCGGGCAGTATATCAGCTTTTATGGTTTTTATTTTTCCTTTATGTTCACCATCAATCTGCAAATCCTGTTCTGGTGAAAGATCAAGAATGGTATTATTGCAGGAATGAACACGCACATGTTTGACTTTGTGAATATTACCGGTAAAAAAGGCCACAAACATGCGAAAAATATAGTGCCATTGATAGGGCTTTATCACCACAATTTCAAACTTGCCATCATTGATATTCCCTTGGGGATTGACAATAGCTCCGGTTCCATATACATGTGTATTAAGCAGAACCACCATCAATGCTTTGTACCGTACAATAGGCTGTCCCTGACAACGTACCGTACAATGAAATTTTGAAGGCTTGTATAATTCCCTGAAAAACTGACGGGCATAACCATAAAAGCCGCGAATACGCTCTTGATCAAAGCGGCGGATGATGCGTGCATTCATTCCCAAATCACACAAGTGTGTGGCCAGGTGGTTATCATTAATCAGTAACTGATCAATGGTTTTGGTCTTTCCTTTAGCAAGTACATCTAAAGCATGTTCTACATCATTTGGTATTCCCAGTTCGGTGGCCATTCCATTGGCCGATCCGGTGGGTACTATACCAAGTGGGATATTCTGGTTCAGCAACTCTGAGGCCAGGATGTTTACGGTTCCGTCTCCACCTACTGCAATTGCAAGATCCGGACGAATGTCACTCAGTTTTTTTGCAATTCTTTCGTGATCAGATTTTCCTCTTGTTTCAAGAAAATGTAAGTCAATCGACTCATTTTTATAATAATCAGTAATCAGGTGTTGCAAATCAATATCCCCTGTGTTTCCTGCTACCGGGTTAATAACAAACAGCCATGTCATTTTTTTTGTTACATTCATGAAATATTATTTTTGAACCTTTTCTTGCATGAACTAAAGATACAATGAAAAACATGATTATACAAATAAATCAGGAGAGAGGCTTAAATTGTCAACTGTTTATCCCGCAGGGAATTTTTTCGGGACCAACTGATTTGGGATAATATTATCTACTTAGCGGCTGCTGAAAAAGACTGAAAAGTTTGATGTAAAAAGCATTATTGAAATCCCCTTTAACAAAAACAACCTTATATTTGTTATTAGTGCAAGATAAAAATTATGAGCGCATTGAATGAAAAATATGGACAATCATTAAAACGATTAAAATGACGGTAATCACAAAAACATTTCGTTATATTCTTCGCAAAACCAGCAGCCCCTTTAGAATGATGCGTCTTTGGATAAAACACAAGCTGGGTTGGCTGGATATACCTATCATTGTGCCATACATGGGATTTAGCAATGGTTGTGATGTTTACATTCATGGAAGTGTAATGGAAAACAAAGGATTGAAAAAACCTCACACCAAACAATCTCTTTTTGCCAATATGCTGGCCATGATAAAGCGTTATGTAAGTGATGAAATTAGTGGCGTGCGTATAGAAGTATCCTGTAGAAATAAAAAAAAGATTATTGAGACCAGTGCTTTGGGTATCTTTCATTGTCAATTTAGCTTTCCCGGTTACAAAATTTCTGAATCATATTTTGAGACCGTACATTACAGGCTAATAGATAAGGTTGTTGAGCAACAACCTTTAGTGGAAGCTGAAGGTCAGGTTCTGGTTGTTCATCAGAGGCTGGCTTTGGGCATTATTTCAGATATTGATGATACCATCATGGTTTCACATTCAATCAGGCCGCTCAGAAAAATAAGGCTTATGCTTTTTAAAAATGCTTTTGGCCGTGTGCCTTTTAAAGGGGTTTCCGCCCTTTATCAGGCGTTGCATAAAGGACGGAAGGCACAGGATAGCTTTAACCCAATATTTTATGTATCCAGCAGTGAGTGGAATCTGTACGATTTATTGGAAGATTTCTTTAATATCCGTGACATACCTGCTGGTCCCCTGTTGTTGCAGGAGTTGCAGCATAGCATTGTCAAATTCTGGAAGTCCGGCGGGGGTACTCACAATCATAAACTTTTGAAGATAGGCTTACTTCTTTCTTTTTTTGAAGATTTATCATTTATCCTTATAGGAGATAGCGGACAACGCGATCCGGAATTATATTTACAAGCGGTAAAGAAATATCCTGACCGGATAAAGGCCGTGTATATACGGTGTGTTGGCAAACGTAAAAAGAAAAAACACCTGGAAATTGCCAGGCAAATGGAGAGTTTCAATGTCCCCATGTTGTTGATAAATGATTCATTTGAGGTGGCTCAGCATGCCATAGAGCAGGGATTTATTGATCCGGCCTTGATTCCGGATATTTATAAACAGACAAAAAAGGATATACAGAAAGGGTAGGGATGATCGTGGTTTTCTTTGGTTATCAGTTTTGAAAATGAAAATTAGAAAATTTTCGTTGTTCATTAAATAAAAATGGCTGCTTGCTGATCTGAAGGCAATCCTGTTAACAACGATCAAACGATCATGGAAGAATATCATTGGCATTGCCTTAAATTTTGAAAGTCAGGAAGGTAAGTTAAGTCTGTAAATAGGGGTAGTGTCTGTCCATCCCGGATAGCATCAAAAAACCCGGAGCTAAAACAGCCCCGGATCTATTTATGACCAGTTAAATCGTGCTATTTACCTGAAAACAGGGTTCCAGCTTTTTCAAAGGCACTGTTAAAAGCATTTATATCCTTAAAGATAGCTTTATCTATTTCACTCCAATTAACGTCTGTCTGCGTTTTAATGCCTTCGTATTTTTCATCCAGCTTTTTTTGAATGTCCTCCAGTTCCTTTATCAAGTTTTTGAGTTCTAAAGAGGGGTTTTCCTCTCGCTCCAATTGTTCATGAGCTTCAAAGAATTTTGACCTGATATCATCAATTTTTCTTTTTACTTCTCTTTTAATCTTGTCTTGTGTTTCCATAATAATACTTGTTTTAGTGTTCATTAAAAAAAATAAATGGATTGTTTTTAATATCTTAGTAATGCATTTGCGTTGGTATTTACAAGAGGCATTTCATTTTTATCCATCAGGTAAACGTGGCCATTATTCAGCAGGGTATTTACTGCGGCCAGATTAAAGAGGGATGCATTTTGAGGCAATTTTTCTTCATCAATGATTACCGCATGGTTTGCTTTGTCATACAAGCCGTAAGCCTCTTTATCGTTACGGATAAATAATGTGTCCACTCGACCGGTGACAGCCGCAGGTACAATATCGTAAATGTCAGACATTGTTTGTCCCGTAACTGATACATCGAGAAATGCTTTGATTTTTTCCGCTTTCTTTTGACTAAAACGGTTTTTTAGTTTGTCATAAGCCTTGGCGTGCAGGTTTGCAGGGTCTTCATATTCGGGATTTCCTGGGATAAATGTATCTATGATGTTATTATATTGGCTTATTTTTCGGTATATCCCAAAATGTTGTTTGTCACATGCCAGGATAAGCGGGACTGACTGTTTTTCAAGCAGATCATTCAGTTTCCTGTCCACTTCTTTGATAAACTTATTTATCTCTTTGGTTTTGTTGTCTTTGGCACCGCCATGTCCGTGAAAAATTGCGCTGCCCTGATCATCCTGTCCTGAACGTTGATCAAGGTGGTCGGGATTCTTGTCATATCCTACCACATCTTCCAGTTGCTGTGGAAAGTCACTGGTATCAATTTCAGCGATGGTATAGGGAGTACATTCATACAGTTTCAAATTGTCAATGCTGAGTGCCAGGATGTAAAACATATCATCTTTATTGAGCATTGGTACAAGGGGCTTAAGGTAATAATGGTTGGCCAGGTAATGTTTGGCTTCAAAATGAATGGGTAGTTTAAACATTTCCATGCCTTTATCACAGAGAAAAATCCCCAGACCATCCGATTGTTTTGTCCAGAATTCCTTGTTGTCAATCAAATTAATCACCGGACGCAAAAACACCTCAATTTCATTTTCTGACAAATTGCGATCTGAGAGGTTCTCCTTTACTGCTTTGATCTGGTTTTTGAGGGTTTTGGGTGCATATGCCTGTTTCACTGCTTCACCAGCTCTGTAGGTTGGTATATAAAATGAAATACATAAAGGCTCATTTACTTTTGCGAGTCTTTCAAAATCTGATTTGTTGAATATCTCTATGTTTTCTTTTTCCATATTTTTTCTTTTTTAATTTATAATTTTATAGGTTGTTCAATGTCGTATTTTGCTTTTATCAGAGTAACACGATGCTGGTAATGCCAGCAGAAACCAGTATAATTATATTAATGCCCAAAAAAAACACCAAAAGAAAAACCGGCGAAGTTAGTACCTGCTCTTCTTTTCTCAGTTTGCCTTGCTGTATCCTTTAATGCTTGTTTGTTTGTTGGATGTGGTGGTACCAGAACGCCAATCAAAATCATGATCAAAAATGCGATGACCAGGTACCCTGTCCATGAAGTGTTAAATGCCACAGGTCCCAATGGTGTTAACCATGAGCCTATTGCCCATGTAAAAAGGAATATAATCAGAAAATATAATACGATGCCACGCAAGGGCCCCGGTCCATGTCGTCTGAAAATTGATGGCAGTAGTATAGCGAAGAGTAGGGCAAAAACAAATGATATGATAATCGGATAAAACATTGTATTACTGAATTAAGACTTATAATTCTTTGAGTTTTGCAAGTCCGGACTTTATATATTTTGCGCTTTCGGAGAATTTGTGTTTGGCTTTTCGCCATTTTTCATCGTTGCTTGTTTCCAGTGCTTTATAATAATCTTTCATTTCGGAAAGTTGGAGTTTGAGATTTGAGATTTGTTTCTCGTATCTGGCTTTTGCATCACCGGATACTTTAGCCTGTTTTCTTTCAAGTGCTTCAATCTGATTATAAATATCATCAAATGTTTGTTTGGCTTTTAGTCTGAATTTTTCTTTTTGCATAATTTTGATCTCTTTTTGATGTATAATAAATAATTCCATGACACTATATTATGAGTTTGTTGATAAAGTAAGTTCGGACATATTATTATGTTTTTTTATAATGGTGGCATAACGCATAATCGGTAATATTTAAGTACATTAATTTGTTTTTGACTTATCTGTTATCCTGCCATAATAGTCATATACTGTCTTAATTGCCAGGTTAAATCCTATAAGATATCTTAAACTCCTTTTCATATGCTCCTTTTTATATTTTCAACGGTCATAACCTGTCCCGATGACCTGTCGGGATGGAACCTCCATTTATGTCACAGCTGTTGGTCACTCGCATTCCAGCTAATAATCAATCGGTGTTTGTTAATGCTTTTCTCATGGATGTTTCATATCATTATATTTTTAATTTTTAACGGTCATGTGGCATCTCCATAAACATCACAGTCTTTGTAATGGCCAATCCCAGCATATGGTCATCCGTATGTGTTCTGCCAGCTGACAGAACATGTTCGTTTTCTTATTTTGAATGGCTATTCTTCCATTGAATCCTCGGCTTCTTCAATATCGCCTGTGAGTTCTTCAATGCGGGTGCTTACCTTGTTTTTTGTTTTCTCATAAGTGTCTTTACCTGCATTTTTGAGTTTCTCAATTTCTTTATCCAGGCCATCTTGTTTGTCCTGCAAGTTTTCAATTACATGTTTTGTTTTGTTTTGCACACCTTCTGATTGTTTGCCATACTTGGCTTCCAATTCTTCTAACCTGACTTTGAGTTTGTCTTGTTGTTTCTCAAAAGAAGCAATAACATCTTCCCTTTTCTGTTCCAGGTATTCTTCACCTTCTTCCATGGCTTCTTTTGTTTCTTCTTTTACATCTTCTTTTTCGCTTTTGGTTTCGTCTGATGTGTTGTTACAATTATATGCAACAAATGCAGTAGCAATCACAAATAATAAACTCATTTTTTTAATCATAACTATTCTATTATTTTAGTTCATTACAAATATCCGGCAATTTGTAGATGAAAGCAATGAGCCTTATCAAAATAACATTTGATTGTAATCAAGTTATGCAATTGTTTTTGATGATGATCAATTACCATCTACAGTGGTAATAAATGACTGTGAAATTGTGGATTTCTGTCATTTAGTACTTATTTAGCTCCTGCCTGAATTTTTTACTGTCATTGATAATAATGGAACGGCCTTTGGTATTTATGAGACCATCATCATCAAATTGAGTAAGGCTACGGGCAATTGTTTCCGGAGTTGTGCCAACCATTTCTGCCAGTTCGGCACGGGCCAGGTCAACCAAATTTTGGGGATGATTTTCACTCATAGACAATAATTTGTTGCCAATCCGTTGTTTGACTGAATTATAAGCAATACTCATCAATTCGGCTTCTTTTTGGCTTAAGCGTCGGGACATATATTTTATAAAGTGTTCAGCAAGCTTAGCCTCTCTGAAAATGGATTTTTTAAATTTGCCGGCAGGGATTTTCCTGATAACTGAATCAGTGTAAGCTTCTGCAAATTGGTTGTATGCCCTGTTTTCTATAACCGGCTTATAGCCTATCAACTGATGCTCATAGTACACTTCGGTTGTGTATGCTTTGCCATCTTTATTCATTTGATAAGTTTTTACGCTTCCCCTTTCAAGGAAAAATACAAAATGCGGATGGTCGCCCTGGTGATAAAGTGTGTCTCCGGCTTTGAGCTGAATGCTTATGGCTTTACTGAGTAAATCTTCCATTACCTGCACATAGGTGGTATTTTGTTCCGGCAGATTTGTCAGCTCCTCTTCATTATCATTCTGTGGGTCTGAATTCATTCTGGCCTGTTGCTTTTCAAGTCTTACCTCAATGGCGTTGAGTAAATCTATATCTTCAAATGGCTTATGCAAAAAATCATCAGCCCCCAGATTCATGCCACGCCGGTAAGCTTCATTATCGGTTTTTGCAGTGAGAAATATGAATGGAATATCATGTAAAATATCCTGGTTTTCCAAAGCATATAAGACACTAAATCCATCGGTACCTGGCATTATAATATCGCACACAATCAAATCAGGCGGGGCAGCTTTTGCCTTCTCTATGCCTTGTTTTCCACCTTCTGCTGTATCAGCATGGTATCCGGAAAGGGAAAGCAGTTCAGCGATGTTTTCCCTCAGTACTTTATCATCCTCTATTACCAGAATTTTTTTGCTCATGGGTTTATGGGTATTTTAATGGTAAACGTACTTCCCTGTTTGATTTTACTTTTAAGTGTAATGCTGCCACCCATAATTTCAGTATATTGTTTACTTATGGTGAGGCCCAAACCCGCCCCCTGGTAATTTTGTGCATTTTCGGCTCTGTAAAAATGCTTGAAAATCCGGTCTTGTTCTGATTGCGCGATTCCCATGCCTTCATCTGTAACATGTACGGTCAACATGCCTTTGCTTGTTTTGGCAGAGACCGTTATTCTGCTGTTGGCCGGGCTGTACTTAATGGCATTATACACCAGATTGCTGATGATGCTGTGAAGAAAGTTCCTGTCTGTTATAATATCAGTATCACATGATATGCATTCGTAGTATAGTCTCTGTTCGGGTTTTAATGTCTGAATGATGAAATTTTTGTGTTTATTGAAAAAATCCTCCAGGTTGAATTTTTCATTACGGATCTGGATTTTTCCTTGTTCAATTTTACTTATTGATAAAAATTCGTTGATTATGTTTTCCAAATTCCGCAGTCCGGTTTTGAAAATATTCATGTGTTTTTCAATCTTGTCCTTATAAGAAAATTTCTCCCATTCTTCACCGGCAGCTTCCAGATATCTTTCAATCAGGTTTAATGAAGACATTAGGCCTGTAAGAGGTATTTTGAACTCATGTGATGCAATAGATAAAAACCGGGAGCGGAGTTCAGCCAATTCTGTTTTGTATTTGTCCTGTAGTTCTTTGTAGGTAGGAAGGGGGGTGGCTATACCGGAGAACAGCCTTTCCTGGTTTTCTCCTGTGGCTGATATCTTCAGTTCATATTCTCTTTCAGAATGATTTGAAAGATTAACTTTTAATACCAATACATCATTTGAATTGGCCTGAAGAAAACCAGACAGCAAAGCTGCATTTTCTCTGTCAAGGTATTTGAACAGGCTTTGCCTTTTAAGATCATCGGCTGTATTGCCAAAATGTGCAGCCATGCTGTTGTTTATGACGTCAATCTGTCCTTTCCGGTTACAAACAAGGAAACCTGTGTGCGGATTGTTAAAAAACGCATCAACAGCCATTTTATGTTTTTCCTGAGTCATGATTTCAAAATAACATCAAATTAGAGACAATTTTGGATTTTAGCCTTTGAGTAAAAAAACTTTTCTATTACCTTTATTGATACTAACTACGCTTCCAAAAAACACATCTTTCTTTCAAAATATTAACTTGCACTGTCATTGCAGTTTCAAAGCATTTATCACATCTTATATGCTTTTTTAATAAAGCTGATTCATGGATTTGCCTTTCAATTTTCATGTTAAAACTAATGATTTTTTTTGAAATAGCAAAAAAACAGAAAAAGTTTTTGAGCATGGGGAAGTACTGGTTTTTCAGGGAATCCTTATTGTTTATAAAACAGAATAGGGGGTTCAGGGCGATCATTTTCTTCCTTAAATCTTGTGCTTAACGACATTTAGCAACGCTTTAGTGGGTGTTCCAGTAATACAATAAAAAAAGCCGGACATAATCTGTTTCTATTTGATGCCAATTATCACAAAAAAACTATCTTTGTTTCAAAGAAATTAATGCAATTATAATGAAACATCCTGAAGTTACCCTGAAAACTGCTGCCAAACTTGGCATCAATGAAGAAGAATTTGCCCTGCTACAAAAATACCTGGGGCGCAAACCCAATTTTACAGAACTCAGCATATATTCCGTGATGTGGTCGGAACACGCCAGCTACAAGAATTCCATCCGCTGGCTGAAAACCCTTCCCCGCGAAGGCGGTAGATTACTCACAGAAGCCGGTTCTGAAAATGCCGGACTTGTTGATATTGGTAATGATCTGACATGTGCCTTCAAAATTGAATCGCACAACCATCCCTGTGCCGTGGAACCTTACCAGGGAGCTGCCACAGGCGTAGGAGGTATCAACCGTGATATTTTTACCCTTGGCGCAAGGCCCATTGCCCAGCTTAATTCTTTGCGTTTCGGCCATATTAAATATGACAAAACAAAATGGATGCTCAAAGGCGTGGTGAAAGGCATAGGTGATTATGGCAATGCCTTTGGTGTGCCCGTAGTTGGCGGTGAAGTGTTCTTTGATGAATCATATAATTCAAACCCCCTGGTAAATGCCATGAGTGTCGGTATATTGAAAAGAGATAAAATGGTATCAGCCATAGCCAAAGGCAAAGGCAATCCGGTGTACATTGTTGGTTCTTCAACAGGTAAGGATGGCATACACGGTGCTACTTTTGCATCTGCAGATATTACCGGAAATTCTGCTGATGATATTCCCAGCATCCAGGTTGGTGACCCCTTTCAGGAAAAATTGCTCCTTGAGGCCACCCTCGAACTAATTGATACAGGTGTTGTTGTTGGTATGCAGGATATGGGTGCTGCCGGTATCATCTGCTCAACTTCAGAAATGTCTGAAAAAGGCAATTCAGGGATGCAAATAGACCTGGACAAAGTACCGCTGCGCCAAAAAAATATGGAAGCATGGGAAATTCTGCTTTCTGAGTCACAGGAACGCATGCTTGTGGTCATAGAAAAAGGCAAAGAGGAAATTGCAAAAAAAATATTCGACAAATGGGATATCAACTGTGCTCAGATAGGCAAGGTCATTGATGAAGATAAATTGTATTTTTCATATAAGGGGAGTCAGGTAGCGGAAATTACTGCCTCCAGCCTTGTACTTGGCGGTGGTGCACCAGTTTACGAAAGGGAATACACAGAACCCGCATACATTGCTGAAGCCAAAAAGTTTAACATTGATGATATACCTGTGCCAACAAATTATCAAAAAATTGCTGAATTTATGCTTGCCCAGCCCAACATTGCATCCAAACGCTGGGTAATTGAACAATACGATACCATGGTCCGTACCAACAACATGAGTACCAATAAAACTTCCGATGCCGGTGTGGTAAATATCAAGGGGACCAATACAGCCTTATCTCTGTCTGTGGATTGCAACAGCCGTTATGTTAAGGCTGATCCTTATACAGGAACCATGATAGCTGTGGCTGAAGCAGCAAGAAATGTAGCATGTTCAGGAGCCACTCCAACAGCCATAACCAACTGTCTCAATTTTGGGTCTCCTTACAATCCTGAAGCATATTGGCAATTTGTCAAAGCTGTTCACGGAATGGGTGATGCCTGCCGAAAATTCAACACCCCTGTCACAGGCGGAAATGTGAGTTTTTATAACCAGACTACAATAAATGGCAAAACAGAACCTGTGTTCCCCACACCAACCATTGGTATGCTGGGTATTATGGAAGACAAATCACACCATACCGGGATTGGATTTAGTCGAAAAGGAGATATGATTTTCCTGCTTGGAAAATCCCAAAATGACATTGCTTCATCGGAGTATTTATGCCAGTATCATAAAATAAAAAACACGCCGGTACCTTGGTTTAATCTTGATGTTGAATTGAAATTGAACAGGATTTTACAAATGCTGGCCAAAGAACAACTGGTAGAATCCATGCATGATGTTTCCGAAGGCGGATTGTTTGTTAACCTGGCCGAATCATCATTCATTAACAATCTGGGATTTGATATAACCAGTGATGCCGAAATAAGAAAAGATGCATTCCTGTTTGGAGAAGCTCAGGGACGAGTTATTGTCAGTGTTGACACTGACAAAGAATCTGATTTTATTGACCTGATGATTGATAACGATTTCCCGTTTTCCACCCTGGGCCACGTCACCAAAGGGGAAATACGTGTGGATGACATTTCTTTTGGCTTTGTTAAAGACTTGAAGAAAATATATGACTCAGCCCTTGAGAATCTCATCAATAATTAATAGTGATGAAGGAAGAAACTCGCAATGATTCCCTCTATTCTGTTGACAAACTGTTTAACCGCATTGCCGGAAGATATGATTTTTTAAATCATTTTTTGTCCTTTGGTATTGACAAGCTATGGCGAAAAAAACTCCTGAAACTAATCAATAGGGAAAACCCGCAATCTGTAGTCGATATCGCTACAGGTACCGGTGATATGCTGGTTTTACTTCATAAGTCAGGTGTGAAAAATATTCATGGTATTGATCCTTCCAATCTCATGTTACAACAGGCAAAAAAAAAAATAAACAAAAGGCAGATCAGCAAAAAAATTAAACTCCATACAGGATATGCAGAAAACCTGCCTTTTTCAAATGATACCTTTGATGTGGCCAGCATAGTATTTGGCCTTCGCAATTTTGAAAATGCAGAGGCGTCTTTATCTGAAATCCGGCGCATTTTACATCCTGCCCGCCTAAAAAGCATGGAAAGGCAGGGATACAGCATTTTTATTCTGGAATTTGATATGCCTCAGAAGAAACTTATCAGATATCTCTATCTTTTCTATCTGAATAGAATTATACCTTTCTTTGGAAAGTTATTCTCTGGTGATAAAACAGCATACACTTATTTAGCCAAATCCATTCAAAATTTTTCCGAAAACACAGATGTCAACGTTCTGCTTAAGCAAAGCGGATTTTCAGATGTCAACAGTATTCCCTTGTTGTATGGAATTGCACGTATTTATACCGGAAAAAAATAACGATTACTGAACACATGATGTTTTTTTCAATTTGTTTTAGCAGCGGAACAATTTTCTATTAATTAATCATGGTCTCTGCATCCGGTCTGTAATCTGCCCCACAGCACACAAACTGTTTTTGAATGTCCGTTTAGAAGTCCCCGCTTCCAAATTGTTACGCATGGTAATCTTTCCCGGTCAGTCCGTCGTGCATCCTGCAGGTAATGGATATGCTCATTTTGAAGTGGCTTTTGTCAGAAAACGCAGATGGGTGTTTATGATGTAAAAAGGCCGTTTACTTGGTTAGGAAAAATGAATTGTAAATAAAATACCGGTTGAATAAAATAATTTTTTATCTTTACAGTATTTAATGGAATCTTTAAATGGTAAATGGGGAAATGTGGTGATTCTTGTTACTAACCAGTTATGAAAACAATTACGGTTATATTTCTTTTTATCTTGTTCTCATTAAGTGCAATTACACAAATTTTACCTGATCAGGAATCTGATTATTTGAGTACAAATCCTGATGAGGAAACTTTTATCTTGCCATCGGAGAGTATTATTTATCATGAGTATGTACTTTATCCTGATAACAACAATGAATTATCTGTACCCGATGTACTGCGGAATTATTATAATCAAAATTATTATTTCAGTTTTTATATGCCCCACAATCAGGATGTTGACATACATTTAAAATATCCGGACAATGAGGAAGTCATGGCAGGAATGTTGGTTTATGAAGATACAGAAGGGGAAGAATTGAATAAGATAACACATTTTCATGAATCACCCGGTAAAATGCATATTAATAAACATGAGTTTGCTCCGGGAAACAGGGTTTTTGTACGCCTTTATTTTTCAGATGATATGTCAGAAGAGAAAATAGAAATTGCCATTAGAAAGCGTAATCCTCAGGGTGTTCCAAAACAAATAAACGTAAATACCAGTACATACACGGTACAGGAATTGATTACTGATGTTTTCATTACCGGCTGTGTACAAGCCTTTAATATTTCAAGCAATGATGGAGGTAATACATATGGGGATCCACTAAGTACCTTGAGTATCGGTTATTTTACCGGCAATATCGGAAATTCAGGTTTTGATGAAGGTTTTGTGATGACCAGCGGAAAAGCCGAACAAGCAGAAGGCCCCGATAATAGTCCATCAAGTTCTTTTATTTCAGGTTCAGGAACTGACCCTGATTTACAAGCATTGATTCCCGGCTATTCAGTCAATGATGCCTGTGTTTTGGAATTTGATTTTATCCCTGAGAGCAACCAGGTACAGTTTGAATATATTTTTGCTTCAGAAGAATTTCCTGAATGGGCCAACTCCTCCTACAATGATGTATTTGGCTTTTTCCTCTCAGGCCCCGGTATAAATGGACCATATAGCAACAATGCCATTAATATTGCTAAATTACCCAATGGTCAGCCTGTAACCATAGATAATTTGTATAATAACCAGCAATATTATGAAGGTGCAACCTCAGGTAGTGGTGGTACCGGGGATGCGTATAATAATACAATTGAATATGATGGAGCAAGTATTTCACTGGTGGCCGAAGCAGATGTGCAAATGTGTGAAACATACCATATCAAGCTTGCTATTGGTGATGCAGGAGATTCATCCTACGATTCAGGGGTGTTTTTTAAAGCCAGTAGTTTTGTTTCAGGACTTGAATATAATGTGGATAGTTATAATCCCTGGTATCAAACCACAGAGGTTTATGAAGGTTGTCAAACATATGTGGAATTTACACGTGTTGATGTATCAGATTTATCACAAACAATTAATATCGGGATGCAAATTAGCGGAACAGCAACTATGGGGGTTGATTACAGTAATATTCCTAATACCTATACTATTCCTGCTGGTCAGGAATCCAGTATTTTAGAAATTGATACTTATGCTGATGGTATTAATGAAGGGCCTGAATCCATTGTTTTTGAGTATGAAATGGGGTGTCCCTGCACTCCTGAAATTGTTTATGATACAGTGTGGATTTATGATGAACTGGACCCTGCGATAAACATTACAAACAATGGACCGATATGTGAGGGAGAAACAGCCACACTTACCATGGATTATTCCACAAGTTATGACCCTGACCTTATTGATTGGGAATGGCAAATCAACGGCTCTACTGGCTCTGAAATTACCGTATCACCCACAACTACAACAACCTATTATATTGATGTAGATTATCCATGTTCAAGTGAAGTGCATTCTACAACAGTAACCGTAAACCCCAATCCTGATGTTGACCTGGGTGGTGACCAGGCAGTGTGTGATTATAATACCCCGGTTACTTTAAATGCCGGTTCAGGTATGGGAGAATATGACTGGAGCACAGGAGAGTCAACCCAAACTATACAAGTGAGTGCAACAGATTATTATTCAGTAACTGTTACTGATAATAACGGATGTGAAGGGGAGGACGAAATGTCTCTTACAGTATTAGTTTCGCCTGTAGTTGATCTTGGCCCTGACCAATCAGCATGTGACTACAATACCCCGATTACACTGGATGCGGGTGGAGGTATGGATATTTATGGCTGGAGCACGGGAGATGATACCCAAACAATTGATGTTGATTCCACAGATACTTATGCGGTTACAGTAACTGATGGAAATGGATGTACCGGAGATGACAGCATGGTTTTCACTGTCAATTCATCCCCCGAGCCTGATCTTGGACCTGACCAAACAGTATGTGACTACGATACCCCGGTTACTCTGGATGCAGGTGGGGGCATGGATATTTATAATTGGAGTACGGGAGACGATACCCAAACAATTGATGTTGATTCCATAGATACTTATTCGGTTACGGTAACCGATGTAAATGGATGTACCGGAGATGACAACATGGTTTTGAATGTCAATCCATCCCCCAATCCTGATCTTGGACCTGATCAAACCATTTGCGGTTATGATACAGCTTCTGTTACATTAGATGCCGGCCCCGGTACAATATATCAATGGAATATAACTGATACCACACAAATAATAACAGTGGTTGAGGGCGGAATGTATGCAGTAACAGTTACCAATCATTTTGGTTGTACAGGGGCAGACAGTATGTATCTCGCAATTGACCAGCTCCCGGATCCAAACCTTGGTACGGATACAGTATTGTGCGATTACAATGCCCCTTTAACTCTTGATCCCGGTACGGATACATCTTTTAATTATCATTGGTCTGATGGTTCGGTTTCAAATAGTTTAGATGTGAATGAGTCAGATACATATTCAGTAACCGTTATTGAAGGGGTGTGTACAGCAACAGACGAAATCCAGGTTACCATTAATCCTTCACCATCTGTTGACCTGGGGCATGATCAGCATCATTGTGAAACTGAGGAACCCTTTTTACTGGATGCTGGACTTGGTGTAACTGAGTATTTATGGAATACAGGGAACAGTTCACGAATACAGGATGTGACAGAAACAGGTATCTATTCAGTTACAGTAACAAATGAATATGATTGTTTTGATGCCGATAGCATGTATTTTCAGATTGATACAATGCCACCGTCAGGGATTTTCCATGACACCAATTATTGTATTAATGCTGATGCTGTTTACCTTGAAGCTGTTGCAGAAGGTGGAACATGGGAAGGCCCCGGCATTGCGGATCAGGCTACAGGTTTGTTTGTTCCCCAGGTTGTTGGAGGAAACACAACACATATAACATATACTGTAGTTAACGGAGAATGTACATCTGTTTCTGAAACCGATATCCATGTACATGCCCTGCCTGATATCCAAGTAATTAATTTGCAGAATGTCCTTTGTTTTGGTGAGGCTACAGGTGAAATTCAGGTTTCTGCTCCCGGTAGTATATCCCCTGAATATGATTGGGTAAACCATGATATGTCTGGGCCATATATTCATTCACTGACTGCAGGTGTATATAATCTGGTGGTAACGGACGCGTACTCTTGTCAGTCTGATACTTTCCTGATTGTATCACAGCCCTCCGAATTGCTGGTTGATTATGAGTCAGGAAACCCATCATGTATTGGCAATAATGACGGATACATTGAATTTGAAGTAACTGGGGGGGTATTGCCTTATTTGTATAGGTGGGAAAGGGGTGAGTCTGATTCCCCGTTATTTAACGACTTGTACGAAGGAAAATATAATTTTGTGATAAGTGATGATCATAATTGTACTGAAAAAGTATCAATTAAACTCATTGATACACCTGTTGAATGTATAAGGATTCCCAATGCTTTTACACCCAATGGTGACGGTACAAATGATACATGGAAAATTGAGAACCTGGAAATGTTCAGTCCATATCAGGTAGAGGTATTTAACCGCTGGGGACAGTTATTGTATTTTGGTACTCCGGGGGATGAATCATGGGACGGCAGAACCCTTGAAGGCAAAAAAGTGCCCGCCGGGGCTTATATTTATGTTATAAACCTTGACGGTGGACTTGATAAACGGTCAGGTATTGTTTCTGTTGTTTATTAGTAGTCCATTGATTCAAAGGCAAGCTCTGTGATAACGGATTCATTGAATTATAACCCAAAACATAGTATATATCAGGTGTTGCATAGTTATGAAGATGTGTCTCTTAATAAAACTGAAAGCTGCACTTATATTTTGTTTTTTTATGTGTAAATATTTCATTAATTTAGGCAACTGATTATATCAAATAACGTCTGTGTAACAGACTAAGGATTTTAATATTTTGTCATTATGAGAAAACAGGCTATTATATGTGTTGTGATGCTAGTTGCAGCTTTTAGTTTTGCATCAGCGCAAATAAATAACAACCCTGAGGTATTATCAACCGATCCTCACAACCCTGAGTTAATTATGCCTTCAGATGATCTGGTGTTTAATGAATACACACTATCCCCCGATGAAAACATTGAATTACCCGTGGAGGATGCTCTGAGGATGTATTATCCCCAAAATTATTACGCTCAGTTTAACATGCCCTCAAATCATGATATCCTTGTGTTCATTAAATATGCTCAACAGGAGGATATAACAGTAGGATTGGCAGCGTATGCCTTTAACGGGGAAGGATATAACATGATAAAACAGACGCATGTGACTCAATCCCCCGGAATGTTTCGCATCAGACAAACGGATTTTCAGGCTGGTGACATGGTTACACTGCGCTTATGGTTTTCAGATGACATGACAAATGAAACCGTAGAAATTGCCGTTAGAAAGCAAGAATCATCAGGCATGCCAAAACTTATTTCTGTGGATCAATCTACATATACACCACAAGAGCTTGTACAAGATGTACTCATATCCGGTTGCCTTCAGGCTGAAAATGTTGCTTACACCGGAGACCCCATAAGCATTGGTTATTTTTCCGGCGCCATTGGTACATCGGGTTTTGATGAAGGGATTGTTATGTGCTCAGGTGATGCCACGGAAGCTGCCGGTCCGGATGATGCAACGAGTGAAGGCAGTTCAACTTCAGGTGGTTCTGATCCGGATCTTGAAGCCTTGATCCCCGGTTTTACGGTCAACGATGCTGCTGTGCTGGAATTTGATTTTATTCCTGCCAGTGATACACTTAAATTTGAGTATATATTTGGTTCTGAGGAATTTCCGGAGTTTGCCAATTCCAGTTTTAATGATGCTTTTGGTTTTTTCCTTTCAGGCCCCGGGATAAACGGGCCCTATTCCAACAATGCCATTAACATCGCTTTGTTGCCCAATGGGCAGCCAGTTACCATTGATAATGTGTATAACAGTGGTGTTTATTATACAGGTTCAGTTGATCCAAGTTCTGGGGGAGAGGGGCTCGCATACGATAACGACATTGAATACGATGGCGCTACCATACCACTGGTGGCTGAGGCACAAGTGCAAATGTGTGAAACTTACCACATCAAACTTGCCATTGGCGACGCCGGAGATTCATCTTATGATTCCGGGGTGTTTTTCAAAGCCGGCAGTTTTACATCCGGTATGGTTTATACGGTAAGTTCATTTAATCCCTGGTACTCCACAGATGAGATGTACGAAGGATGTCAAACACTAATTATTTTTAATAGAACAGATACTACGGATATTGATGATCCGATACCTATCCCTTTGGATGTATCAGGAGATGCTGATATGAACGCGGATTATTCATCTATTCCGGATACTATCATCATTCCAGCCAATATGATGGCAGATACATTGGTTATAGAGGCGTTTACCGATGGGATTGCTGATGGTGGGGAGGAGATTATTTTAAGCTATGAAGATGGTTGTCCTTGTGATTCAGAACAGAATCAACTTATTATTGAAATACTGGATGAGCTTGAACCGGTATATAGCATAGATAATTCAGGGCCCATTTGCCTTGGTGATACAGGCACACTTATTTTTGATCTGGATGATACTTCCATTGACCCCAACCTGATTGACTGGGAGTGGATTGTGGATGGAACCACAAATTACACCACAGATGTTACGCCAACGACAACCACAACCTATCAGCTAGCTGTAACTTACCCGTGTTTTACTGATACCATTGAAACAACGCTTGAAGTTGTACCACCTCCGGATGTTGATTTGGGGCCGGATTATACCAATGCCGGAAATACAGCTGATCTTGGGGTTAATCCTGCAGCAGGTAATACCGGATACTGGACTGTGATAAGCGGACCCGGTGATGCTGTTATTGATGATTCTACAGCAGCCAATACAAGTGTGACAGTGGATTCACTTGGTATATACGAATTTGTCTGGACAGAGATTAGCCTTCCTCCCGATTGCCTTGATTCTGATACTGTGGCTATAGAGTTTTTCCATGTGCCTACTCCTGATTTTGAAATTACCCCTGAAGAAGTTTGTTTTGGTGATACAATCCTGGTTACTTACACAGGTAATGGATATGATTGGGCTGAATATACATGGGATTTTGATGGTGCAACTATCATCAGTGGTGATCACGACGGCCCTTACGAATTGGTATATGATGTGGGGGGAACGCAAAATATCAGTCTCGAAGTGGATGAATTAGGATATACGGTTGATACAACCATCAGTTATCTCTATCCGCCATTGCTGGAGTATGATCTTGAAGTCAATGATGATCCTTGTTTTGAATCCTGTAATGGAAGCGTATCAATTGATGTTGAGGGTGGTGTGCCTCCTTATGATTACAGTTGGGGGCCATTTACCGAAATACAAAGTCTTTGTGAAGGTGATTATGGGATTACAGTTACGGATGCTTATGGATGTACCGCAGGACAGGAATACACCATTGATCAGCCTACAGAACTCGTTTATGATACCGCTTATCAGCATGTTGATTGTTATGGCAGTTATACAGGTATGGCTGAAATAATTCCTTCCGGTGGTGTTCAGCCATATACATACACATGGTCAAATTCTGCCAATACCGGTCAACTTGATGGTATTCCTGCCGGAGAGTATGACGTTACGGTCACAGATGCCAATGGTTGTACAGTGTCTGAAGATTTTACCATTACCGAACCTGATGAATTACTGGTATCTTTCAATGATGATATAGCCATTTGTCAGGGACAGGAAATTAATCTCATTGCAACTCCTATCGGAGGGACTGCACCATATACCATATTTTGGAATGATGGAAGTGGCTATTCTACCGGCCCGACAGGACAATCTGTTTCTCCCGATTCTACAACAACATACACTGTTTATGTTGTTGATGCGCATGGATGTGTTTCCCCAGTGCAGCAGATGACCCTCACTGTTAGTCCTCATATGAGCCTTGATCTTGATCTTACCAACAATACCTGCTATAATTCATGCGATGGAAAAGCTGTGCTTACTGTTCATGGTGGAATTGAGCCATTTGATTACAGTTGGACATCTGATTCTCGTATTTTAACAGACCTGTGTTCTGATTTATATGATGTAATGGTTGTTGATCAGATTGGATGCACTGCGGATACAGTATTTTTTATTGATCAGCCGGATTCATTGCGTTACCAAATTTTTTCAGAATCAGCTACATGCGCCGGACTCGACGATGGACAGGCATGGGTTGAAGTATCGGGTGGTGTAGAACCATATAATTATGAGTGGTCCACGGGTGATACTACCGACACAATAACTGCAACAGGAGGTGTTTTTACTGTAACCATTTCAGATGCTCACAATTGCCGCCAATTTGGACAAGTTACCATAGATGCACCACAAGCCATTTCGGTACATCCTGATCCTGATCCCACCATATGCATTGGTAGTTCTGCAACCATTTCTGCTGATGTCATGGGTGGTTCAGACCCTTATAATTATACCTGGATGGACGAAGATTCTACTTATGGATATGACCATGTTTTTACTGTCAGCCCAACTGAAACAAGTGATTATTACCTGACTGTGACCGATGATAACGGATGTACAGGACAAGCAAGCATGACAGTCAATGTCCAACCTCCATTAAGCATTGATCATATTAATGCCAATAAAGATACGGTATGTGAGAATACCCCAATAACTGTTTATGTAGAAGCCAGTGGAGGAAATGGAGGCCCATATACAATAACACTGCAAAATGGTGAAATTGTACCCTCTGAGTTTATACTTTCGCCCGAAGAATCTCAATGGTGGTATTTGACATTAAGAGATGAATGCGGAACACCACCAGTGACAGATTCAATTTTTATCCCTGTATGGGAAACTCCACCCAACGATTTTGTCTCTGATAAAATAAAAGGCTGTCCTCCGTTGCTTATTCAATTCAGTGAATTGAATGAGGGTAATGGATATTCATATCGATGGAATTATGGTGACGAGGGTTTTGGATTTATTAAAAATCCCAAGCATATTTACGAAGAATCTGGAATTTTTGATGTTACACTAACAGTTAAGGATAAACATGGTTGTAAAAATACCCGAACCAGGGAAGATATGATAGAAGTTTATCCCAAACCGGATGTAGATTTTTATGCTGATCCAAAAGATGTAAGTATTCTTGATCCGGATGTCACGTTTGTTGCTTCATACGTAGATGTAGATTCATTATTCTGGTTCTTTGGCGACGGAGACTCTTCCACATGGAATCATAATAAGCCAACACATATTTATAAGGATGTTGGTGAATTTGAAGTGATGCTTGTCGCTGAAAATTGGCTCGGATGCAGGGATACCATTATAAAAAATGTTAATGTTTCTGATCATTTTAGTTTTTATGCTCCTGAAGTTTTTACCCCTAATGGTGATGGTGCCAATGATTGTTTCAGGGTGTGTGGCAATGGTATTGATCCCAATGATTTCTATCTTGTTGTCCATGACAGATGGGGGGAGGTAGTCTTTGAAACTGATAAATATTATCCGGATAAGTCATGTCATGCTTGTGGAGAAGGTGCATGGGATGGTACTTTTAATGGAAACAGAATGGAAGGAGATGAATTGATTCATGGTGGTATGTTTTTATGGTATTCTAAGTTCAAAGATACTTACGGTAATTTTCATGAATATACAGGATTTATCAGACTGCGAAGATAGAGCATCTTATATTAATTGA
The DNA here is from genome assembly GCA_964615585.1 of uncultured Bacteroidales bacterium. Lineage (GTDB taxonomy): Bacteria > Bacteroidota > Bacteroidia > Bacteroidales > ML635J-15 > JAQIBY01. Next base: position 21,889 of record CAZTNS010000031.1, read on the forward strand.
TTTCTAACTCTAAGAACTGTGTTTCTTCTATGCGATCCTTTTGCAGAAAGTTTAGTGTTGCTCGTCTGGTAAGTTGACATACTTATTTTTCCATATGTTTCAGTGGTTTTCTTACGGGCTTTTTACCATAAAACAGATCGTCTAAAACAACGGCTACATTCCTGAAAATAAAATTATGCCGGATGCCTGCCCTGATGATTTTATGCAGAAAATTGTTTTCCCTGCTGTACGGACATACGGAAATACAACGAGCGCAATCTGTTCCTGCATACTGCCAGAAAGAATAGCACGCTTCCTGGTCAATCTTCCACCTTATTACCCCTGAGATATTTTTCCTGTCTGTTTTTGAAATGGCTGCCGATGGACATACCCGTGCACATTTTTTACATTTTTGGCAAAATGCCAGCATTGATTTATCGGGATTATGTTTGAATTTGTCCGGTAGTTCAAGGGTGGTGCTAACTACAGCTAGCCTGCACCGGGGCCCCAATGTTGGATGCATTAACACCCCCATCCGGCCTAATGTCCCTAAACCACTGTCGGCAGCAACCAATGGTAAAACCAGATCATAGTCACCATCAATATGTGCTTTGGCATGGTATCCCAGACTTGATAAAAAATATGCCACTTGTACTGCGATCATACCAACATCCACATAGCGATTTGCTGATTCTATCATGGTTGGTGCATGCGGAGCTGTGTCAATCATATTTTTGTCCATTGATACAGCAATGGCGATGGCAAAATGATCTTTCTTGTCAGGTGGTTTTCCGTAAGTGGGCTCATACCCGCCTGCAGAATACCAATGGTATGGTTTCAGCTTACAGGTGCCGGTATCATAAGCTCCCAATGTTTTTAGCCAATGTTGCACGAATGTTAGTATGTCTTCATCGCTATTCTTGTTGCTAAATTTTGTTTTAACCGGAGGTTCATTATAATTGCGCAACATGTCGGACAACCCGAAACTTGCTTTTGTGGCTGTGACCGCAAGTTTGTTGTAATACTTACTATCAGGGTTTGCTAGGCCGGGTTTTTTCCGCCATTCATAATCTACTTGTTTATACGATGGAAACATTGAATAAAACTTTTTGAATGGTGTACTGCCCGGCTTTAATTTTCCCCTCGAAAACATGGTTATCCGTTCGTCAATATTTTCCTTTGGCGCATCATAATCGATATGTTTTGTGCCTGGCAGAGGAAGTATGAAAACCACAATGGTGATGATAATAATCACACTTAAGATCATTTCATTGGTTGGAGGCATTATTCCCGCAATAGATAAAATAGCAATTCCCATTGCAATAGCTGACAGCACAGAAAAAATCAACCCTGCCCTGAATTCTTTTTCATAGAAAGACATAACTGCTGCTGCTGCAGATGCAATAAAAAAAACAAAAAAGATGATCATAAAAATTGTGTGTATCATTTTTCCGGTTGATTTCTGGGATGATAACTGATGATGTTTTCTCTAAGGAAATGTTTATCAAGGTGTGTGTATATTTCTGTTGTGGTGATGGATGCGTGTCCCAGCATTTCCTGTATTGCCCGAAGATCTGCTCCACCTTCAATCAAGTGAGTGGCAAAAGAATGACGTAAACTGTGAGGACTGATGTTTTTTTTAATCCCGGCATCATAAGCGGTTTTTTTAATGATGTTAAATATCATTATTCTGCTGATCGGTCTGCCACGTATTGTTACAAATACATTATCTGTGGCTTCTTTTGATATGTTGATTTGTCGCCTGTTTCCTTCAACATAGTGTTTGATAGAAAATAATGCCCCGGGATTGATGGGGATCAGCCTTTCTTTGCTACCTTTGCCAATGACCCGTACAAAACCTTTATCAGAATCAATGTTGGATAAGCGCAGTTGACAAAGCTCTGACACCCTCAATCCACAACCATACATGGTTTCAATAATGGCTTTGTTGCGATGTCCCATAGGGGAGGAAAGGTCTATTACAGATATCATGTTGTCAATTTCTGCAACCGAAAGTACAGGGGGGAGTTTCTTTGATGTACGTGGTGCTTCTATAAGGGAGGCTGGGTTGTCTTCAACGTAATCTTCAAGCAGCATGTATTGGTAAAATGCTTTTATCCCACTAACAATTCTGGCTTGGGACCTTGCACTTATCCCTGTTTCATTAAGCCACTTCAATAGTAATTTTATGTCTTCGGATGTTATTTCTTCAGGTGAAGTTGTTTTTTTTGATATTAACCTGACATGGTTTTCCAGCTTTTTTACATCATTAAGATAGGCGTTAATACTCAGTGGTGAGAGTGCTTTTTCCAGTTTTAGATAAGTGCTGAAATCTTCAATGCTTTCTTTCCAGTTCATAATTGTAAATTTATAAAAATTATTAATTTTACATCAATTATGAAAAAAGTTCAAATCATACATGGCCCTAATCTTAATCTTTTAGGTATAAGAGAAAAAAAATTGTATGGTTTTGATAGTTTTGAAAATGTTCTGAACAAGCTGAAATGTAAATTTCCAAATATTGAAATTGACTATGTGCAATCCAATATAGAAGGACAAATTGTTAAAGATATTCAAAAAGCTGCACATTGGGCTGATGCAATTGTTTTGAATCCCGGAGGTTTTACACATACTTCAGTGGCAATCAGAGATGCTGTATTGGCAATTGAGATACCTGTCATTGAATTGCATATCAGCAATGTTGCTTCAAGGGAAGAATTCCGGCATCAGTCGTTAATTACAGGGGTATGTGATGGTTATATAGCAGGTTTTGGTATTAATGGATATTTTTTGGCCATTGAAAGTGTTTTATTGTCTGAAAACACATAAACATGCCTTTATAAATCAATTGATTTCTTTGTTTTTTGGTTCTACTGCAAACTTAGTGGAAAACCAAAAATATCTAAAGGTAAAAA
>CAZTNS010000032.1:0-18507 GCA_964615585.1 uncultured Bacteroidales bacterium
ACCGATCACCGTCCACCGACCACCGACCACCGACCACCGATCACCGATTACCGACCACCGATCACCGACCACCGCTTACCGCTTACCGCTTACCGATTACCGATTACCGACCACCGATCACCGATTACCGCTTACCGATTACCGACCACCCTACTCCTCAACTCCTTCTTCAATCCTTTCCTGTCATGCAACTTACAGTCATCTGCAGAATAAACATTATCCGTTACATAAATCAGTTCTTCCATAAAATCCGGTGCACGTGTTACTCCTTCTCCGGTATTTACCAGGACAGATTCTCCATCTTTGATTAATCCCTGTTTCAACGCATTTAAAAACCCTCCCATGCAAACAGCCGAAGCAGGTCCCATAGGAATGCTTGTTTCGTAAGCCATCCACCTGGCAATATCATTGATTTTTTCTTCCTTCATCTGTATAATACTCCCATTTGAATCCTTTACCAAATGGGATATTAAAGGATATGTCCCCGGTTTTCCTGTTGCTAATGTTGGTACACTTGTTTGCGGATTTTCAATAACCGGAAAATCAGTATCCCATCCCTCAGAGAAATTATTTTTTACAGCTTGTTCCCAGGCCAACGCCATAGGCGGACATTTGTCGGGTTGTACCAATATCTGACGGGGTAATGGCCTGGAATATTCTGTATCTTTCAAATCCCGCAACGCTTTATCTATGGCAATCGGGCCAGTGCCACCGGACAGTGCCTGAACATATACATCCGGTAATTTACCCATTTGGCGTAACCACTCAAATACCATGGTTTTCTTGGACTCCACGCGCAGCGGATCCATATTGCCTCCAGTCATTAAAAACCCATGGTTTTTGGCAAAAGATGCGGCAATTTCTTTGGCTTTAGCATAATCTCCCTGAACACGAAAGACTTTTTGCCCATAAACATTGATTTCTGACTCAGAAGCTTTCAGGGCATCAACCGGCATAAAGATATATGTATTGATACCGGCCTTCGACATATACCGGGCAAATGCTGTGGCGGTGTTACCTGTACTGGCAACAACATAATTTTTAATGCCTTGTTCCTTTAAAATACTGGCTGCCAAACTGGCCCCAATATCCTTAAAGGTGCCTGTCCCACCATTTTTGTCGTTTCTATATACCCACACTTCATTATGCAGGTCATATTCTTCTTTGGCAAAATCTTCCAGGAATGTCCACCTTTCTACCGGGATAGCTCCTTCGCCAAAACTGATAATATTATCCCATGAGATCAATGGCAAATAATCAAAATAGTGCCAGAATGACTTCACAGGATCAGAGGTATTTATGTATTTTTTTATTGTGGAATAATCAACACCATACTCCGCTTCAACATGTTTGCTGCCGCACTGTGCACATACCTGATTCACAGCAAACCATCCTGAAAAACCATCATACACCTGTCCGCATTTAACACATTTTAATTTAAACTTATTGTTTTTCATGATGCTCATTTTATTCCATTGACATGTTTTTCATTTCTCCTTTTTTGTATTCCCCGGCTGCAAGCTTATCCCTGATTTTTGAAAATGCTTCCAGCGTTTCCTTAACATCATCCAGTGTATGAACTGCGGTTGGTATAAGCCTCAACATAATAGTGCCTTTCGGAACCACCGGATATACAACAATTGAACAAAAAATATTGAAATTTTCACGAAGGTCAACCACAGCGTTTGTGCCTTCAATAACACCACCGTCAAAATATACAGGTGTCACAGGTGATTCTGTTTTACCAATGTTAAAACCTCGCTCTTTTAATCCATTTTGCAGTGCCTTTGCAATTTTCCACAAATTGGCTTTATGCGATGGATCATTCTTTAGCAACTCAAGGCGTTTCATGGCACCAATTACCATTGGCATAGGCAATGATTTTGCAAAGGTTTGTGAACGCATGTTATAACGGAGAAAATCCACGATATCCTTCCCGGCAGCAACAAATGCCCCTATGCCTGCCATGGATTTTGCAAAAGTGGAAAAATAAACATCTATGCCGTCTTGCACACCATAATGTTCCCCTGTGCCTGCTCCGGTTTCACCCATCGTTCCAAAACCATGAGCGTCATCAACGAGCAAACGGAAATTATGCTTTTCTTTGAGTTTAACAATTTCATGTAAGTACCCCAGATCTCCAGCCATCCCAAAAACGCCTTCAGTAATCACCAGCACGCCTCCGCCTTGCCTTTCAGCAATAACACCGGCTCTCCCCAATTGTTTGGCCAGATTCCCGGTATCATTATGAGGAAACACAAAACGTTTTCCCATGTGTAAACGCATGCCATCCAAAATACATGCATGTGATTCGGAATCATATACGATTACATCACGACGGTCAACAAGCGAGTCAATGATTGACACCATTCCCTGGTAGCCGTAATTCAGCAAAAAAGCATCTTCTTTGTTTACAAAATCCGCCAGACGCCGCTCCAGCTCTTCATGGTGTTTTGTTTGCCCTGACATCATTCTAGCCCCCATGGGATAAGCCATTCCGTATTCTTCGGCAGCTTCTGCATCTGCTTTTCTTACTTCCGGATGATTGGCAAGCCCAAGGTAATTATTCAAACTCCATGTCAGCACTTCTTTCCCGTTAAAGATCATACGGGGTTTTATCTCTCCTTCAAGTTTTGGAAACATAAAATAACCATGTGCTTTTTGCTGATACTGTCCAAGTGGCCCCTTTTCTTTTTTTACTTTACTGAATATATCTCCCATGATTCCAATTAATATTTAGTTAGCATTTACCTTTATAACCAACAGATTAAATCTCTTATAAACATTACAAATGTAATTATATATGCATTATCTTCAAAATTGAATAAGGCTAATGTAAATACGTATTAACACGTAATCTCTCCATCTCCCTCTCCCTATCACTCCATCACTCCATCTCCCTATCTCTCCATCTCCCTATCTCCCCATCACTCCCTCTCCCTATCACTCTATCTCTCCATCACTCTATCTCTCCCTCTCCCCATCTCTCTATCACTCAATCTCTCCATCTCAAAAATCACCCCCTGCTATCCAGCTCCAGCCATCTCATTTCTTTCTCATCCAGCTTTTCCTTCAAATCGGCATATTCATGCGTTACTTCCGTCAATTTTTCAGCATCAGTACTTCCCTGGCTTAATATAGTTTCCAATTCCACCTTACGCTTGTTCAATGCTTCAATTTCTTTTTCTAAAGTTTCAAATTCACGTTTTTCTTTGTATGACAAACGATGTTTGTACTCATCTTTCCTTTTTTGCGTTTGTTTCGGTGCAAGGTTTTGTTGTTTTGCTGATGAACGATGCCGTTGTACTTTTTCCGCACGTTTAACCTGTTCTCTGTAATCTGAATAATTACCAGGATAATCCCTGACTTTCCCATCTCCTTCGAGAATAAACAGGTGATCCACAATTTTATCCATAAAAAACCTATCATGTGAAACAACCACCACACAACCTTCAAAACCTGTCAGGTAATCCTCAAGCACTTGTAAGGTCATAATGTCAAGATCATTGGTTGGTTCATCAAGGATTAGGAAATTTGGCTTTTGAATTAATACCGAACATAAATATAACCTTCGTTTTTCACCACCACTAAGTGTTGAAATTTTCTGTTGTTGTTTTTTTACCGAAAACAAAAACTGCTGCAAAAATTGCTGCGCTGAAAACTGCTTTTCCTTGCCCAGGTCAACTGCTTCAGCAATTTTACTTATGGCATCAATTACCCTTTCATCTTCTTGAAATGACATCCCTTCCTGCCTGTAATAACCAATGTTTACAGTTTCACCTTTTTCAATTCTTCCGGTATCGGGTTGTATTTTTCCGGTCAACATCTCAATCAATGTTGTCTTTCCGGTTCCATTGTTCCCAACAATCCCCAGTTTTTCACTGGGGATAAACTTATAGTTAAGATCCTGAAATAATAAGTTATCCCCATATTTTTTTGAAACATGATGCAGTTCAAAAACTTTTTTTCCTAATCTTGTGGACGATACACTTAATTTCAATGCTGATTCTTGTTGAACCTGCGTTTTGTTTTTAATATCATAATAATTCCGTATCCGGTATTTTGATTTTGAACCACGTGCTTTAGGCATACGACGCATCCACTCTTCCTCTGTTTTTAACAAATTAGATGCTTTGGCTGCATTGGCTGATTCTGTATTTTTCCTTTCTTGCCTTCTTTTTAGATAACCCGAGTAATTTTCATTATAGGTGTAAATTTGATTATCTTCAAGTTCAATTATCGTATTACATATTCTGTCCAGGAAATATCTGTCATGAGTAACCATAAACAGGGTTTTGTTTGATTGAATCAGTATTTGCTCAAGCCATTCAATCATACCAAGATCAAGGTGGTTTGTCGGCTCATCCAACAACAATAAATCAGGGTTCTCAAGCAATACTGCAGCTAAAGCCACTCGTTTTTGCTCTCCTCCACTTAGCAGTCCCAGCCTTGTATTAGTTTGTGATATTTTCAAACTTGACAACACCTGCTTCACACGCAGTTCTGTATCCCAGGCATTCAGGCTGTCCATTTTGTTCATGCATTTCTGTAACTTGTCATAATCATCATGCATCAAGCTTTCCTGATATTCACGGACCGCATTCATCGTTGGAGAATTCATACTAAAAACAGCCTCCATCACAGTTTTCTGCATATCAAGTGTAATATCCTGAGGCAAATATCCCACACGCAAATCATTTTTAGCACTTACTATTCCTTTATCCGGTTTTTCTGATCCTGCTAATATTTTAAGAAGTGTAGATTTTCCGGTTCCGTTTTTCGCGATCAAAGCGACCTTATCACCTTGGGAAATACCAACGGAAATACCATCAAAAAGCAAGAGATCACCATAGCGTTTGCTGATATTTTCTGCTTGTAATAAACTGATTTTACCCATGCTTTTTCTTGTCTATTAACAAATCAGGCCGCAACTTTTTTGTTCGTTCAAACGACTGCTTTTCTTTCCAGTCATCAATTAATTTAAAATTTCCGCTTGTTAACACATCAGGAACTTTCATTCCCTTATACTCTGCGGGTCTCGTATATATCGGCGGAGATAATAATTTATCCTGGAATGAATCGCTCAAGGCAGAGGTTTCATCAGACAATACGCCGGGAATCAGCCTGACGATACCATCTACAATAACCGCAGCAGCTAATTCCCCGCCGGTAAGCACGTAATTTCCAATGCTAATCTCTTTGGTTATCAGGGAATCCCGGATCCGCTGATCAATGCCCTTATAGTGACCACACAAAATAATCAGATTTTTCTTCAGCGATAAGCTGTTGGCCATAGGTTGATCAAAAAGCTCACCATCCGGGGAGGTATAAATAACCTCATCGTAATGCCTTTGCTTTTTCAGCGCCGATATGCATTTATCAACCGGCTCTATCATCAGCACCATACCTGCATCGTTGCCATAAGGATAATCATCCACCTGTCTGTGTTTTCCCAATCCATATTTACGCAGATCATGCAATCGAATGTCAACAAGCAATTTATCTGATGCCCGCTTAACGATGGAATGCTCCAGCGGACTTGAAAGTAACTCAGGTAAGACGGTGATAATATCTATGCGCATTTTGTCAATTTTAGATGCCAAAATTAATGATTTCCCTGAACCTGTACATATATATCTTCAATGTATTATTGGGAATTTATCCGGTCAATAATCAGGGTTTTTAGCAGGAATAAACAAACAGATGCACTAAAAAACCCCAAAGAAAACAAATGTAATAAATAACCTGACTGTGTTAACATTTTTTATTAATTTTGTTTTTGAAAGAAAAGAATACATAAAATTCCTTTAAAAGCTTTGAATTTCTAAGCTTTAAACCATTATCTTTAGAACTTTTTTACTAAAATTGCAAGCTAAAATAAGTATGATAACGAATCAACAACTCTCTTAAATACGAATGTAAAAGATTTAATAATGACTGAAGACCTTCAAAACAACCCTATGAGCGACAATGGAAACCCTGAGAAGAAACCTGCGTCTGCAAAACCTGACAACTTTTCCGGGAACAAAAATATCCCCACGGAATCCGACGACCAGAAAACAAGCAAAAACAGTCCCTCTGATAACGAAAACAATTCTGAGACAAAACAAAACAAGACAAACAGTGGTAACGCTCCGGAAAAATTAAACTCCGGCAGTAAAGACACAAAAGAGGACAATCCTTCTGAGACAAAACAGGAAAGCAACGAGAACAGCATGCCTGACTTTACAAACATGCCGAAAGAAGAGCTGCTGCAATATCTTAAGGTTCTGGTTCTTGAAAAAAATATACCTGGCACGAAAGCCCGGATCGATGCCATTAAAAGTGCTTTTTATAAGATTAAAAACGCTGAAATTGCTGATTTAAAAAGGCTTCATGTTGAAAGCGGGAAAGACCCCATTGAATTTGAACCACCACATGACAGAGAAGAGGTTTACCTTAAGGAATTGCTTGAGGATTATAAAAAACAAAAAGCTAAATACAACAAAGAGATAGAGCGAGTAAAAGATGAAAATCTGGATAAAAAGCTTGCCATTATTGAAAAAATAAAAGTACTGGCTAATGGAGAAGAGTCGCTTGACAAAACCTTTGAGGAATTCAAAAACCTTCAGAAAAAATGGCAAACCATTGGGAATGTACCTAAAGAAAAAGCACTTGGCCTTTGGGCATCATACAATTTACAGGTTGAACGTTTTTATGATTTCATCAAAATAAACAAAGAATTAAGGGATCTGGACTTCAAAAAAAACATGGAAACCAAGATCAAATTATGTGAAAAAGCTGAAAAACTGATCCTCGAACCAGATGTCATTAAAGCCTGGAAGAGTTTACAGGCATATCATGATGAATGGAGAGAGACCGGCCCTGTGCCACAAGAACAAAGAGATGAACTGTGGGAACGCTTTAGCAAGGCCAGTAGGGAAATCAATAAACAGCATCAGGCATTGTTCCTCGAAAAAAAAGAAGAACAAAATAAAAACCTGAACGCAAAAATTGCACTTTGTGAAAAAGCCGAAGAAATTGCAGGAACAAATATCTCATCCATACGTGAGTGGAATGAAAAAACTGATGACATATTAAAAATACAGAAAGTATGGAAAACCATCGGGATGGTTCCAAAAAAACATAACCAACCGGTCTATGAACGATTCAGGGCTGCATGTAATGTATTCTTCGACAAAAAACATGATTTCTTTAAAGAACGTCACGGAGAACAGGAAGAAAACTTGCAAAAGAAAACAGATCTGTGTATTCAGGCAGAAGCATTGAAAGACAACACAGAATGGAATAAAACCAGAGATCAACTTATTGAAATTCAGAAACAATGGAAAAAAATCGGCCCCGTTCCTAAAAAAGAAAGTGATGCAATCTGGAAACGATTCCGTGACGCATGCGACCATTTTTTCTCTGCTCGTGATGAATATTATAAACATAAGGATGAGAATGAAAAGAAAAATGCCGAAGAAAAAAGAAAAATCATTGAAGAAGTAAAGAATTTTAAGCCTTTCGATGATAAAAACAAAAACCTTGATGCAATACAAGATATTCAGTCACGTTGGTCTGAAATTGGATTTGTGCCCATCAAAGAAAAAGACAGACTCAACAAAGAATACAGAAAAGCAATTGATGATGTCTTTAATAAATTAAATATGTCCAAAAAAAGCCTTGATCAAATACAGTTTCAGGCTTTAGTGGATTCATGGGTAGAAACAGATGACATCAGAAAAATTAAAGATGAGCAGAAAATACTCAATCAGAAACTTAAGAAAAATAAAGAAGACATCGTTTTACTCGAAAATAACATCAGTTTCTTCTCTAACAGCAGCAATAATTCTGTTTTAGACGATGTGAAAAAGAAAATTGAAAAGGCAAAAATACATCAGGAAATTATGCTTGAAAAAAGAAAAATAGTGGATATCACTTTAAGAAAGCTGAACAAAAATGAATAATTCAATATCTGGCATATTTTTGTCCTTATTCTTGAGTATTTTATACCTGTTGATGGGAACAATTAACACACAAGCCCAAACAGGAAGTATCAAAGGTTTTGTTTACGATAAAGAAAACGGGGAAACCTGTGTGTTTGCAAACGTATTTATTGCAAACACAAATTTAGGAGCCGCTACCGATGCAAACGGGTTTTTTAACATCAACAAAGTCCCCGAGGGAAAACACGAACTCACAATTTCGTATGTTGGTTACGATACATTGCGCACACAAGTAAATGTAAAAGCAAACGAAATCCATTCCGACAATTTTTATTTAACACCTTCTTCTGTCGTATTGGAAGAAACCATCATCTCTGCACAACAAAGGGAAAAAAAGACCCAGGTGCGCACATCCATTACAAAAATAGAGCCCGCTCAGATAAAACGATTGCCCACAATTGGGTCAGAACCTGATCTTGCACAGTATTTGCAGGTTGTGCCCGGTGTAATTTTTACCGGCGATCAGGGAGGGCAATTGTACATCAGGGGAGGGTCCCCGATCCAGAATCTTGTCTTGCTTGACGGCATGGTAATTTACAACCCTTTCCATTCCATTGGATTGTTCTCTGTTTTTGATTCCGACCTCATTGATAACACCGATGTTTACACGGGTGGGTTCTCAGCAGAATATGGTGGCAGAATTTCTTCCGTGATGGACATCAGGATGCGTAACGGCAACAAAAAACGTTTTGCCGGGAAATTTAATGTCAGCCCTTTTGGAAGCAAATTACTGGCCGAAGGGCCTTTCAAAAAATTCGAAGTAGGACAGTCATCCGCTACGTACGTGCTATCTGCAAAAACTTCATATTTGAACGAGACATCCAAATATTTGTACACATATATTGATGACAGCCTGCCCTTTTCATATACCGATCTGTATGGAAAAATCTCCTACAACTCCCCTGAGGGAAGTAAAATCAATTTATTTGGATTCCATTTTTCAGACCAGGTGAATTATGGCGACCTTTCTGACCTGAATTGGAACAGCTCCGGCATAGGGAGCAACTTTGTTATGGTTCCTTCCGGTTCATCTGTTATGATAAAAGCCAATCTGGCTTATACCGATTACAGAATTGAACTCAGCGATGCAAATAATGTGCCCAGGATGAGTAAAATCAGTGGATTTAACGGCGGGTTGGATTTTATCTATTTTTTAGGAAAAGATAAATTTACCTGGGGCATTAATACCAGTGGATTTACTACTGACTTTCAGTATCAAAACAGCGTTGACCGCATGATATCTCAAAAAGAAAATACCACTGAACTCGCATCTTATTTTAATTATAAAACAAACCTCGGAGCACTCATCTTAAACCCATCTATGCGCATTCATTACTACGCATCCCTCGGTGATGTATCCTGGGAACCACGGCTTGGTGCTAAATACAATATCAATGAAAAATTACGCCTCAAATTCGCCGGAGGGTTATATTCTCAAAACCTGATTGCTGCCAATTCTGACCGCGATGTTGTTAACCTGTTCTACGGATTCCTCTCCGGATCTGATAACATCCCTGATGAATTTGATGGGAAACCCATCACACATAAGCTCCAAAAATCCCAGCATATCATCACAGGTGTCGAATATGATTTTACGCGGCATTTCGACATGAACCTCGAAGGGTATTTTAAAAACTTTTCACAGCTTACCAACATCAACAGAAACAAATTGTATGAAGATATACCTGAAAATTATGAAATTGCAGATTATTATAAAAAGGATTTTATCATCGAAGAAGGGTATGCATACGGTGCCGATGTTGTCTTTAAATACGATTATGACCGCTTGTATTTATGGGTTGTTTACGGATTGTCATGGGTAAAACGCTACGATGGCATTGAAACATATTCACCCCATTTTGATCGCAGGCACAATGTCAATTTTGTAAGCTCTTATCAACTGGGCAATGACCGTTCATGGGAGATCAGTGCCCGGTGGAACCTTGGTAGTGGATTCCCCTTCACTCAAACGCAGGGATATTATGAACAACTTCCGCTATACCAGGGAATAAATACCGATTATTGGCAAATGAACGGAAATCTGGGCGTGTTATACGCAGATTTGAACGAAGGAAGGTTACCATGGTATCACAGACTAGACATGAATGTGAAAAAAACTTTTACCTTCAGCGAACGTTCACAACTTGAAATATCAGCCAGTGTAACCAATGTTTATAACCGTGATAATATTTTTTACTTTAACCGGATCAATAATGAACAAGTTAATCAATTACCCATCATGCCAAGTCTTGGTTTTAGTTTTACCTTTTAATATGTTTGCATCGTGAATTCAACAAAATACATATTCGTTACTGGTGGTGTCGCTTCCTCTTTAGGAAAAGGCATTATTTCTGCATCTCTGGGAAAACTGTTAAAGGCCAGAGGATATACTGTTACCATACAAAAACTTGATCCTTATATAAACATTGATCCCGGCACACTTAACCCATATGAACATGGGGAATGTTTTGTCACAGAAGACGGAGCAGAAACTGACCTTGACCTCGGACATTATGAAAGATTCCTCAATCAAAACACAAGCCAGGCAAACAATATAACAACCGGCAGGGTATATCAGACTGTCATTGATAAAGAAAGACGTGGTGATTTTCTTGGCAAAACAGTACAGATTATCCCACATATCACCGATGAGATCAAACGCAGAATAAAGATATTAGCATCTAAACACAAATATGATTTTGTCATTACTGAAATTGGAGGTACTGTTGGTGATATTGAATCATTACCATACATTGAAGCAGTAAGGCAACTCCGCTGGGAGCTTCATAATCAATGTGTTAACATTCACCTTACTTTAGTCCCGTTCCTCAAAGCTTCTGGGGAACATAAAACAAAACCCACTCAGCATTCGGTTAAAAGGCTCCTTGAAGATGGGGTACAACCGGATGTTATTGTTCTCCGATCAGAAATCCCTTTACATAAAGAAATCAAGAAAAAAGTAGCACAATTTTGTAACGTAAGCCTGGGGGCCGTTGTCGAATCAAAAGACGTTACATCAATTTATGAAGTCCCACTTATTATGCGGGATGAAAAATTAGACATCACCGTATTGAATATTCTCGGAATGAATATCAAACACAGCCCCAGACTTGGCCCATGGAAACAATTTCTGCATAAACTTAAAAACCCGAAACACACTGTTAAAATTGCCTTGGTCGGAAAATATGCTGAACTACAGGACGCCTATAAATCCATTGATGAATCCATTATTCATGCAGGAGTAACAAACGAAACTAAAGCGCAGGTAACTCATCTGCATGCAGAAAAAATCAATGAAAATAATTATAATGATATCCTGTCAGAATTTGATGGCATCGTCATAGCTCCGGGATTTGGAAAAAGGGGCATTGAAGGAAAAATATTCACGGCACGATTTGCCCGTGAAAACAATATCCCTTTTTTGGGTATCTGCCTGGGGATGCAATGCGCTGTTATTGAATTTGCAAGAAATGTCATTGGATTTGATAATGCAGATTCCACAGAAATTGCCACTAACACACAATATCCTGTAATAGACCTGATGGAAAATCAAAAACAAATCACCAAAAAAGGCGGTACGATGAGATTAGGGGCTTATCCGTGTGTTCTGAGTAAATTAAGCAATTCATATGTTGCTTACAAACGAATTAATATCCGTGAAAGACACAGGCATCGCTATGAATTCAACAACATTTATCTCGAAGATTTTATTAACCATGGAATGAAACCGGTCGGTATTAATCCCGATTCAGAACTCGTTGAAATAATGGAAATACCTGAACATAAATGGTTTGTTGGTGTTCAATTCCATCCGGAATACCAAAGCACCGTCATAAAACCTCATCCCCTGTTTGTTAATTTTATCAAAGCCAGTCTTAAATTGTAAGTTATGGACAAACAAAGTATCATCGGATTAATCGTAATTGCTGTCCTGTTGATAGGATTTAGCATATTTACGCAACCCAGTAAAGAAGAACGTGAAGAAAGATTGCGTAAGAGGGATTCTATTGTTCAGGCTGAAAAACATGCCGATTCTCTTAACAATGTTGAAATGCTTGAAAAAGAGAAGACAACCGACAGCATTGAGCAGGCAAAAGACAGCATCACAGAACACGACAAAAGCATTAGTACAAATACCGCTGTAGATGATGTTCGTAGTGATGATGAACTCCGCAAACAATTTGGGATTATGGCAGATGCTGCCCGTGGCACCTCAAAAATCATCACCCTCGAAAACGATCGGATTCGAATGAAAATCAACACTAAAGGAGGTAAAGTGCATTCTGTTGAGCTGAAAGATTATAAAACACATGATCAGCAAGATCTCATTTTATTTGAAGGAGATACAGCCGTGCAATTTGGCTTTGAAATGTTCATTGATAATCGTGCGCTCAATACCAATAACTTATATTTCAAATACCTTGGCGAAGACAGTATCTTACAAGCCACAGAGGATAATCCTGCAAATGCTGTGTTCAGGCTTCAGGCAGATTCTACCCGTTATATTGATTTTGCCTATACACTTGCTGATGGGGCATGGATGGTTGATTACGATGTCAGGTTCAGCAATATGCATGATTTGATTGCAAGAAATATCAATTTTTTCAAACTAAAATGGGAAGCATACGTGCCCGGCCTTGAAAAAGGAAGAACCTGGGAAACACAAAACACCACCATTCAATACAGGTTTCAAAACGGCGACGTGGAAAAAATAAGGGAAAGAAAGGACGAAGATGAAGTGACCGAACCCGGCGTTGTTGACTGGATTGCTTATAAACAACAATTCTTTTCCACCATTTTGATAAACAAAGAGGGTTTTGATGAACCGTATTTCCACGCCAAAGCGATTGAAACAGGCCCGTACATTGAAAAATTTACTACCGAAACCAGCCTGCCATACATGCATGAAGCTGAAAAAACCTACGAGCTTAAATTCTATTTTGGCCCCAACAAATACAATACCCTTAAATCTTACGATCTGGATATGGAAGAAATCATTCCGCTGGGATGGGGCATTTTCGGGTGGTTCAATAAATTTTTGATCATACCCGTATTCAATTGGCTTGGCAATTGGCTCAACAATTATGGCCTTATCATTCTCCTGCTTACGGTCATCATCAAAATGATTCTTTTCCCCCTGACATACAAGTCTTACATTTCAACTGCTAAAATGCGGGTGCTTAAGCCTCAGATTGATGAATTGAGTAAAAAATACCCCAAAGGCAAAGAAATGGAAAAACAAAAGGCAACGATGGCTCTCTACAAAAAAGCGGGTGCCAGCCCCATGGGTGGATGCTTGCCTATGTTGCTCCAAATGCCTATACTGATTGCCTTGTTCCGGTTCTTTCCCGCATCCATTGAATTGCGTCAAAAATCATTTCTCTGGGCACAGGATTTATCTTCTTACGATTCTATTCTTGACTTGCCTTTTGAAATTCCAATGTACGGGGATCACATCTCTTTATTTACCTTGCTGATGGCCGTTTCTATGGTTTTCTCATCCAAAATGAACAGTTCTGCCCAGGCCGGAGGACAAAGTCAGGGAATGATGAAAATGATGATATGGTTTATGCCAATCATGCTTCTGCTGATATTCAACAACTATGCTGCAGGGCTAAGTTATTATTATTTCCTTGCCAACTTATTTACCATTGCTCAAACTTTTTTGATCCGGAAATTCATTGTGAAAGACGAAGATGTAATGGCTAAAATAGAAGCCAATAAGAAAAAGCCCGTTAAGAAATCAAATTGGCAAAAACGCCTAGAGGAAGCTCAGAAGCAGCAACAACGAAAGAAAAGATAACACAGTTGACTAATGCATAGATGAACTGTATCCCAGATACGCACATTCTACCCCGTAACAAGCGCCGTCCGGAGTTAAAGCACACGGGAGCTAACTAAAATTATACGATTGCCTTTTGGCAAACAGGGTAGGCAGCATTGAACACATATCGGTATAAAATGAACGTGACTCTGGCTGGTTTTTAGGCAACCCTTTGTAAATTCTGCCATAAAGCAGTTTGCTGATTTATAGATTTCCCTGAAGATAGAGTATATGTTTAATCCGAATTTTTTGAGATTAATTTTTCATTTTTGGGTTTTCCGTGCAACTATTCAATGAAAAGTAAAAATTAAATTGCATTGCATTCAGGCTTATGAAAAATACATATTACTTTTGTGTTGTTTTTTGAAAAAATTTATTGATAACTAAAACGTATATATTATGATCAAATTAAAAATTGGAAAGCTAGGTATTTTAATGCTTGCAACAATGCTAATTGGCATTAATTTATGTGCCCAGCTTAAGGTTAAGCCAAAGGTGTTAAGTATTACCGACGGTCACGAGTTTGTGATGGTGATTAAAGCAAATGAAAAGTTTGAAAAACCGGAAAGGGTTGTGATGAATGATTTTACGGCATCAGAGGAAGCTTTCGATGCCAACAAAATTGATGATTATCCCACCTGGCGATTTGATAATTTAAATATCCGGGATCCCAAGACAGGTAAAATCACCCGCCATGTAGCCATTATTAACGTGGAAACCGGACAGTATTATCACAGAAAAGGGAAAATGAAAAGCGAGGAAGATTTTAAAAAGGACACTGAAGAAAAAGAAGATGGCAGCTTTAAAGATTATTGGAACGCCATGCTGTATTATTTTCACCCGGAAATCAAAAACAAAGATTATATCTGGTTCAGAATACCCAACAAGGAAAAAGAGAGTATGGTAGTAACACCCGGTACATGGAGAACAAGAGAAGTAAAACTGGTATTAGCTAACTATAAATCGTAATTATCATGAAAAACATAATAAAAACACTCATTATTATTTCCTGTTTTGTGATGTCAGGAAATCTGCAGGCTCAGAATATCAAAACATACAAACTACAGATGCCTTCAATCATTCTGGAAAATGGAGGCCCTGTCTATGTTGATCACCTTAAAAATCCTGCTCCGGATGCCAACACCGGCAAATTCAAAAGTGAATTCAGAAAGGCAATGATTCAAGGTATCAATGCCGAAGGACTTGTTGTAGAACAAGGCTTGCCAACTCTCAATCCCTGGATGACAACAAAAATATATGAAACAACAGAGAATGAAGATGAGGCCAATTATGCCATTACCGGTGAGTATGAATACAAAACCAGCACGGATAAGTCACATAAAGCCCACAAAACCGAAGAGTTATCCGGAGATGATAAGTTACCCATATTTTTCTATGAATACACCGCCAGCTCAAATGCCACGCTGAGTGGTGAAATTCAAATTGTTGATAACAATTCAGGTGAAACGGTTAAAGAATATCCTTTTTCTAAAAACAAAGGTGATTCAGAAAGTAATTACATGAAAAAGCCGCAGCTGAAATCTCCTGCAAATTTCTTTAGCAGCCTTAATAATGCCGTTATAGGAGAATACAGATACATGCTTAATCCCATAAAAAGGGAATACAAATACAATTTCCCAAGGATTATTCCTGATGATAAAAAATTCAGAAAGAATTTCAGAAAGAAACGCAGAGAGTTAAGAAAACTTGATAACGATGACAATGTCAAAGAAATGGCCAAGGTCCTTTTTGAAATGCAAAAAATGGAAGACAATAAAGATGTAAACCTGGGTATTGGCATGTGTTATGAAATTATCGGAAATTATACCAAGGCCAAAGCGCATTATGAAAAATCCGGTGACAGTGATGCAATGGCAAGAATTAAAGAACAAATACAGATCAGAGATCAATTGAAAGCTTTTGGTGTTGAGATAAACGAACCCGAATTATAATTACGTGGAGGAAATTATAAGACACAGCTTGCTGAGCTGTGTCTTGTTTTCTTCAATCCCATTAGCAGCGTCCCTGGATATTTGTATTGCTGTTGACACACAACCGCAATACAAAGAATAGCAAATCAGAAGCCCCCTGAACCATTAATTTTTTTATGTTTAATGTTTTTCAACATCCCCAAAAGTAGGTTATGAAAACTAAGGACGATACTTGTTGAGGATTTTTTTGTTTTTTATACCTTTACAAAGTAAAATACAGGTTATTTTACACTGGCTGCTATGGATAAGCTTAAAACAAAAATATTGAAAGGGGACCGTATTTCCACATCAGAAGGCTTGCGTTTGTTTACCATGCCGTTGGCTGAGCTGGCTATGCTGGCGGGGGAGCGTAAACAACGGCAAAGCGATGACAGTGTATATTATAACCGGAACGTGCATCTTGAACCTACTAATGTGTGTGTAAACCATTGCTTATTTTGTGCTTATAAGGCTCGCAGAGGGGAATCCCATGCATGGGAATACTCGCATGATGACATAGAAGCCCTGGTAAAAGAAGCATTGAAAAAAAACATCACTGAAATTCATATTGTGGGAGGCATACATCCGGAGTGGACACTGGATTATTACATTGACATTCTAAAGATCATAAGAAAACACAGCAAACGTGTGCATATCAAAGCCTATACTGCCGAAGAAATCCGACAGATGTGCAAAAATGCCGGGATATCATTGCATGAAGGCATTGAGCGTTTGAAGAAAGCGGGGCTGAATTCTGTGCCGGGTGGTGGTGCTGAAATTTTTGATGAATCGGTACGGAAAACAATATGCCCGGATAAAATTGATGCTTCCGGGTGGCTTGAAGTGCACCGATTGCTTCATCTTGCAGGTATTCCATCAAATGCTACCATGTTATACGGGCACATTGAAACCCCGGAACACAGAATTGATCATCTTGACAGGCTAAGAACCTTACAGGATGAAACGGGTGGTTTCAATGCCTTTATCCCGCTGAAATACAAAAGCGGAAACAATAAATTGTCTTATGCCGGGGAGACCCCTGTTGCCGGTGATATGAAAACATACGCCATCAGCCGTATATTTCTTGATAACATACCCCATATTAAAGCATACTGGCCTATGATTGGTAAAGATATTGCTTCCATGAGCCTGGCTTTTGGGGTGGATGACATGGATGGCACTATTGATGATTCCACAAAGATTTATTCGCTTGCAGGGTCAGAAGAAACCCATCCCGTGATGTCGGTTGAGGAAATAAAAACCATGGCAAGGGTCGCCGGATTAAAAGCTGTTGAGCGTAATTCCGTTTATGATATCATTGATTAATGCTGTTGCGGGCAGTAGCGGTATAAATAATCGTTGGCTTCCGGATGTTTATAATGCAGGGCTTTTCGCCATAAGTAACAGGCGCCTTCAGTGTCTCCAGCGTCAAAACGTGCCAGGCCGTAGTTGATATATACCTGAGGTAGTTTGGGTTTTATATCCAATGCCATGGCATAATCTTTATATGCATTTCCATAAGAACTGGTTTCCCTGAAAGCATCGCCGCGCAGGGTAAAATATGCATGGCTGCTTTTATCGGATTCAATGGCTTTGTTCATCCAGCGAATAACATCGTGGTATTTTTTAAGTTCAAATTTTGCTTTTGCCATGAGATACCAGCCTTCGGTATATGAAAAAGCACGGCAATAATTTGTCAGCGTTTTTACGGCAGCGTCATAATGGTGACCGGCAATGAATGATTTTGCGGCAAGCGTATAATAATCAGGCACCCAGGGGGCAAGTTCCAGTGCTTTTTCTGCTGCTTCCACTGATTGCCTGATGTTGTTGTTGGCAAGATACAACCGGGCAGCGGTGGCGTGGTATGAAGCATTGCGGGGACTTGCTTTGGTGGCTTTTTTTATGTAATTTACAGCCAGCCGGGTATTCCCAAGATTGTAGTACAATAAGGCGGCAAGGTGTAAATAGCGATGGTTTGACGGGTATTGTGCAAGCAGGGCATTGAGTTCTTCAAGAGCCCAATTGTAATTTCCGTCATGGTAATAATTCAATGCTGCTTCGTAGGACAGGTCACGCTGCCGGTAATGATCCTGCATCCAGAAATTTTGCCATTCATGTGTAGCCGTTATCCGGTCAAAAGCATCTGCCGATCGTATTGTTCCCCTTGGTTTTCGACCAGAGGTTTGCATATGACCGGAGAGATAATCCATTGCTTTCTGTGCTTTATTCTGATATGCATAATACAAGGCTGCATAATACTTCATACCGGCATCATGCTTATGCATGTTTATAAGTGGTTTCAGTTGATCCACAAACCCGGCTTCATGTAATTTCTCAGCCAGGTAAACTGCCATATCTGCATTGGATTGTAGTGGTTTGCTGAGTTGACCAGGAAAATTATTTATGGTGGCAGTATCCCGGTTTTTAATGGCATTTAGAAATTCAAACCAACCGGGTTGGTCGTCTTGTGCAAAAACACAAACCGGAAACAAAAACAGCGCAATATGTACAATCAGTTTTTTCATTCTGCCTGGCTTGCGTCTGGTTGTTGTCCTGCTGTATAAACATGTATAGTCCCATTCAAATGCCTTGCTTCTATGCCGGTAAGCCTGTATTCATAAACCTCACAGGTGTAAAAATACACACCATCGCTGACAAGCTTGTTGTTTTTCTGAATGCGGCCGTCCCACATTATATCCGGGTCAGTGGTTTGAAACAGCAATTG
>CAZTNS010000032.1:18607-24649 GCA_964615585.1 uncultured Bacteroidales bacterium
CCCCGGTACCCGGATTTTCACGATATACGGTATAATTCAGGTTTTGCCACGGCACATTTTTTTCGAAATTAAGCTCAAGCTGGTTATCGCTTTCATTGATCCGCAGAAATATGGAAGATGCCACATGCGGTGTGCCAATCAGCACCCTGTTACCGGGTTCATCGTTATAAAACTCAACAAGGTAAGACCAGGCTGAATCTTTCGTATTCATTCCACTGTCAAAATATGTGGTATCGTTGATGCTTTCAGTTGAGTCGATGAGCTGAAGGTTTTCTCCCCACAGGCTTTCTGAGCGGTATATCAGGTATTTATAGGGCCCCGGATAAGCAATGCTGTCAAATTCTGTGGGTTTAGACCAAGCCAGGTAAATTCTGCCATCTTCTGTGTCTGTGCTGTCAACCGATACGTTTGTGATGGTCGGAATGCCGCGTACCAGATTGGTGCAAATTTCCTCGCTGGCATAGCTTTCCGCCCCATCGGGGAATACCGCCACAACACGGTAACAATATGTAAATCCCTGAGGCAAACCTGTGCCGTTGTTGTTATCCAGGAAAACCGTATCCGCATGGCTATCGGTTGTGCCTATGAATGAATATCCTATATCATCGGGCACACCGCGGGTACATTCCCCGGGCGCCCAGTCAATGGGTTCGTTGCTGCGGTAAATTTTGTAGCCAGTTACATTTTTACATCTGTTGGGATGCCACTGGAGGGTAATGGTATTGGTTGTGGCTGAAATATCAGCCCACTCAGTAGCAGGCCCAATAATGTAAATATCCACATTTTTGATGTCCACCAAACTGATGGGAGAAGCATTATCGGTAGCTTTGAAATTGACAAGGTAAGGTTGCTGCCTGACATAATCACACAGGGTTTGCCATACAAAAAGGCCTTCAGCTTGTCCATTCCCCAGGTATTCGTATTCAAAGGTAGCGTAAGAGTCAGATATCAAAAAAGGGGCTCCGTTAGCAGACATGGTGAGTTTATCCCCGTCAGGGTCTTCGGCAAGCACAGTCATTTCTATTTTGGTCCCGGCTTCAACACACAGTTTTTCATTGGTAATAACTTCAGGGGATTCATTATCCGTATCGTATATTTCAATCTGCATGTCGCGGATGATTTTCCCGATCTTAACCCCATTGCGCCATTCTTCTATCAAAATAGCAATGTTATACACCCCGGCTTCGACAGGTGCATCCCATATAAGATCCCCGGAAACAGGATCAATTGTCAGGCTATTTGAAGCTTCCGGAAGGGTATATCCTTCGATTGGCTCACCATCTTCTTCACGGCAGGTGGTCATGGCATAAGAGATACTGTCTCCATCCGGGTCGTATGCCCCGGGGTTATGAATAAATACCTGACCAACGGCGCCTTTATCCACCGGTGGTTGTGTAAGTACGGGCGTGCTGTTACTGCCTCCCTCGGCACTGATTGACAGCGTGGTGGAAATGCTGAAAACAACGTTTACTGAATTGGGAATATTATCTACACCGGCATTGCGGTTGGGGTCTTCCACCACCAGTTCATATATGCCGGGACCGGGAAAGGTGTGGGTGCCCACATAGCGGTTTCGTTTATAATAATCCGGAAGCTCTACCTCTTCAACCCTATCAAGTATAGAGCTGGTGTTATCGCCCCAAAAAATTTCAAGTTCAGGCCTGTCTGCTGTATAACCCGGGCCGGTAGCGGTATAGGTAATGATGGTGACTTCGTAAGTGAGGTCGGATATTTGTTTGTATGTAATTTCCCCGGCACGGTTGTGTGTGGCTGAAACTTGTTGTGCACAAACGCTCAATAATAAAATCACCAGTATGTAAGATAAAAATTTATTCATTTACATTCAAAGTTACTTCTTTTTTATCAAGGTTCAAACGAAAACTTTCCTGCTTATCGTATATGTTGGTAATCAATAAATTGCTTTGCCCATGATACAACTCTGTCAATACGCTGTTTTGTATTTTTATTGATTTTATGCCGTTTTCATCCAGCGGAATGCTGAAAAATAACCGGATTGTCATGTCTTCTTTCCCGGCCCCGGAAATTTCATGTTTTTCAAAGGTAATCAGGCTGTCAGGAACTTCAACATCGTTCACAACAATGCCTACCTTGTCTTTGTAATAACGGATCAAAAGGTCTAAATCCTGGTCGTTTACCAGCGTGTCTTCAGGCATGCCGGTCACATTGTATGCGTTTTTGGCGGCCTTTGTCAGATCATCATAAAACAAACGGCTCATCAATATTAGTTTATCCTCGTCATCGTCCAGTTCTAGCGTGTTAAATGACACATATACCGGATGGAAACCACTGATCAAAAACGCTATTGCAAATATCCAATTCATAACATGACAAAATAATAAAAAATTGTGACACAATCGAAAAAAATTTTATTGATACAAATTTTTGGTTTTTTGGATGTTCCAGTGTTAATTTGGGAGGCAAAAGGGGGCTGTTTGAAGCCGCTCTCGCTGCAGCAAGAGCCATAGAATTAAACCCTGATTATTGAACATGTTTCAATTGATTTTACCTTGAATAAACAACATATTAATTTAATTTTACCATTGAAATTACGACAAAATAATTTATTATTAATTGATATTTAAGATATTTCCTTAATTTTACAAATAAAATTTACAATAGCTATGGAACGATATATATATCAGCATTTATTGGAATGGAAACACACACAAAATCACAAACCTTTGATTTTACGCGGTGCCAGACAGGTTGGTAAAACCTATATTGTCAGAAAACTTTCGAAAAACTTTTCAAATTTTATTGAAGTAAACTTTGAATCAGAACCTGGTCTTACATCTATATTTCAGGGAAATTTATCCCCCAATGATATTTGCGAAAAATTATCGGCTTATTATAATGAATCCATAACAGACGGGAAAACTTTACTTTTTTTTGATGAAATCCAGGCTTGTCCTGAGGCAATAAAAAGTCTGCGGTATTTTTATGAAAAGCGTCCTGATTTGCATGTCATTGCAGCAGGATCACTTTTAGAATTTGCATTAAAAGATTTGTCCTCTTATGGTGTTGGCAGAATTCGTTCAGTTTTTATGTATCCTTTGTCGTTTAATGAGTTTTTAAAAGCAGCAGGAGCATCTTCTTTACTAAAAATCAAGCAAAAAGCAGACTTTAGTAACAAACCCGATGATATCTTTCACAATAAGTTAAATGCATTGTTTGTCAAGTTTTTAATCATTGGCGGGATGCCTGAAGCAGTTGATACTTATTTCAAAACGAATGATTTAATTAAAACGCAGCATGTGCTGGATGATATCATCATTTCACTGGAGGATGATTTTGTAAAATACAAAACCAGGGCTAATACAACACGCATAAAAGAGGTTTTTTCCTCTGTTTTGCATCAAACAAGAAATAAATTCACGATAAGCACTGCTTCAAACAGTGGAAACTATGCCCAAAAAAAAGAAGCTCTTGAAATGTTGGAAATGGCAGGCTTGTGTTATAAAGTGTATCATACTTCTGCAAATGGACTTCCTTTGGCTGCAGAATTAAACAGAAAAAAGTTCAAACTGGTATTTTTTGACACCGGAATTTTGCAACGCTCACTCCGCCTTAATCTAGCAGATTTTGTGCTTTCTGATGAATTAAAAATGATCAATAAAGGTAATATTGTTGAGCAATACATTGGCTTAGAGTATGTAAAATGTTGCCATGCCTTTACAAAACCGGAATTGTATTACTGGCATAGAGAAAAAAGGGGTAGCAGTGCTGAGGTTGATTATGTTTTTGAAATCAATTCACAAATTATTCCTGTTGAAGTAAAATCAGGGATGCAGGGTAAAATGAAAAGCCTTTTTATGTTTCTTGAAATGAAAAATCAACCTTTCGGTGTACGTACATCACTTGAAAATTTTGATGTTTATGACAAGGTTCAGGTTTATCCTTTATATGCTATTGATAATTTATTCTCCGATCTATTTACAGAATAATTTTTACCCTCTTTTGCTTGTGAGGCTGCTTTTGTCATCATTTTTGGTCAAAAATGCCGCCAAAAGCTGGTGGTGGGGGTTGCTTTAGCACCGGACTGCGTTCCTTGTCCGGTGTTACCGACGTGTTGTCCCTAACGGGGAAGCCGGGTGGTTGCTGTACCAAGGGATTTTATTTCATCCAGTACTGCCGAGGTTTTGTTTATCCCTAACGGGACAGGTTTGGAAAACCGTCGTTGGTGACCCTGTCCCGGTAGGGACAGGATGTCGGTAAAATGGATTTTGTTTGACCACTTCGCGGTCATGAGGGGGGATTAGCCTGAAAGTAATAGCTCTTGTTAAGTAAGAAACACAACATAAAACTGTCTGCTTATTCCAGCAAAGGATTGTTGACAACCCCTGAAAACAAAATGCTTTCAGTGCTGCGTTCCCGTATCAGGAAAATAAACGGACGATTTACGTTGACATAAAACGGTTGAGCGTCATCATCCCCGGCCGAAGTATTACTTATCTCAACGGCCGTTACGGCAGCGGCTTCTGTGCCTTCTTCATTGACGTCAATATAGGTTTTATGCAATACCTTGCTGACATACAATTGCATTTGCTCGTTAATGCCGGACAAGTCTGCTGCATCCTCATCAAACAAATCATGCATGCCAAGTGACTCCAATACATCTTTCAAATCTTTTTTTCCCCATTCAAATTTAAATTTTGGCATGGATAAAATCATTGGCCTTTCGTACAGGCTGCTTGTCCATTCTGACCATGTGGCTGCCGTTAATGTTGATAAAACATTTTCAGGTGCCTGGTCTTGTGCCGGTAAAATAACATCCATCACAAAGTTACCACGGCCGTATGGTATTTCCACAATTGATGTGCCGTCTGCCGAAAAATATTTCAAATCAGCCTCCATTTGCATCATGGGTACTTCCACGGTTTCGTCATCAGCGAGGTAAAAATTCTTGTCTTCGGTTTGCGATTTGTCAAATTCGTATTGCCATGTGCCGTAAAAATAAATGGCATTGATGAGGTACATCACAGCTTCATCAGGAATCTCATCAATAATCTCATCAATTTTTTGATGGGTGGCATCAGCAACCCAGTTATTGATGGTTGAAACGGCATCCGGAGAACCAAAATCCAGGGCTTCAATCTCGGCATTATAATATTCCTGGTTGACATCAAGAAAAGATGATAACACATCGAAATTATTTCTATACCAGATGGAATTTGCAATCTCCATTTCCACTTCCGGGTCAAGTTCCGTGAGTTCATCCATGAGGTATTTGAAATAGGCATTGAATTCATCCATGTCGAAATCCTGAAATCCAAGCACATCAAGCATTTCATCAAGGGTGTTTTCTTTTGCGCCGTTTGCAGTCATGGCAAGGGCAAGATGTACGCTCAGGGGAGAAATCATCAGGTTTTTGTTTTCATCGCTGGATTCGTGCACTGTTCGGATCAGTTCAAACGAAAATGTGTTTCCTGAGGCCACCATGTTTTTTTGGGTTTGGCTCAGTTCAATTTCTTTGTAGTCCAGGTTTTCTCCGTCTTTTTCGCATGAAGAAAAAAACAAAGCAAAGGCTGTAAAAATGACGGTTAATGTTACTAATTGTTTCATGGCATTAATTTTTAATGGTTGTCCCTAAAATACTAAAACGAAAAATTAACAATCAAATTATATCAGTAACTGAATAAATCTGTATGCAAGATACAAAAAATAAGAGAGAAATCAATATGATTCGCCGTTTGTTTATCTAATCTTTTTGTGTGAAATGACTCTCATATAACTCTTTCTAAAAACACGGTTATTATATTGGTAAAACCTGACTTATTCGGGGAGAGCATTGCATTAAATCCAAAGTTCAAAAAACAAAATCCAAAATAAATCCAAAGCTCCAAATCCAAAATAGTTGATACCACAAAAGTAACTTTTTGCACCTGTTGATTTGTTAATCAAAATATTATTGAGTTCTTCGTGTTTAATCGTCATATATTTTTTACTATTTCGGTTTGTTGCTGTGTTTTGACTTTTTTAGAAATAAGCAATCCCATGTCAACAAAATTTTTGCAGATTTTT
>CAZTNS010000033.1:0-24581 GCA_964615585.1 uncultured Bacteroidales bacterium
CGGGTGATCAGGAATCGGTGATCAGTGATCGGTGATCGGTAAGCGGTGATCGGTAAGCGGTGGTTGGTAAGCGGTGGTTGGTAAGCGGTGGTTGGTAAGCGGTGGTTGGTGATGGTGTGAAGTTGATAATGAATTGGCAATATAGGAATGCTGTTTATCGCATTACGGATAAGCACGTGCTTTCGTTCCCTCGTCCCTTAGAGGGATGCCGTTAAATTTTAGAATAAAGCAATAAATTTAACACTTTGCACCTCTCCACTTATGCACTGATTGGTTAGGTTGATTTTTAACAATGTCATCACCAAATCCTGGTGCGCTTTTCTTCCGGCAGATACATTCCATCTCCTTCCTGCACATCAAAAGCCTTGTGGAAATCTTCCAGCCCGGCAACCTGGCCATTTACCCGCCATTCTCCAAGCGAATGCACATCTTCTTTTGTGCGCCTCAATATTTCCTCATCTGTAATATTCTGAGCCCACACTTTGGCATAAGCGAGGAAAAAACGCTGTTCAGGGGTAAACCCATTGATTTTTTGATTTTTCTCCTCTTCTGTCAAGGTGTTTTGAAAGGCTGTATATGATATGCTTAGCCCACCAAAATCAGCAATGTTTTCCCCAAGTGACAACTCACCGTCGGCATGCACCGTATCAAGCACAAAAATATCATTGTATCGGTCAATCAATATTTGAGCCTCTTTATTAAACCGCTCTTCATCTTCTTTTGTCCACCACGACTCCAGGTTACCTTCTTTGTTGAACAAACGGCCTTTGTCATCAAATCCGTGCGTCATTTCATGGGCGATGACCATGCCAATGGCACCATAATTAACGGCATCGTCAGCATCCATATAAAAGAAAGGTGGTTGCAATATGCCTGCGGGAAAACAAATTTCATTCATTTGGGGCGAATAGTAGGCATTAACGGTTTGAGGGGTCATGTGCCATTCATCCTTATCCACAGGTTTTCCAATTTTACTCAGCATGTAATCAAAATCAAACTCATTTGAATTGAGCATGTTCTGCACATAAGCATTTTCAGTCAATATCAGGCCGGAATAATCCCTCCATTTATCAGGATAACCGATTTTTACCCGCATGGTCTCAAGTTTATCGATGGCTTTTTCCTGGGTTTCCAAGCTCATCCATGTTGAATTTTTCATGCGTTGTTTAAAGGCTTCCTGCAGGTTTTCAACCAATCCGGTCATGCGTTCTTTGGCTTCGGGCGGAAAATGTTTTTCGACAAACTTTTTACCCACAGCCTCTCCCAGCACATCGTTTGTTGCTGAAACCATTCTTCTCCATCTCGGTTTTTGTTTTTCCTGTCCCCTCAGGAATTTGCCATAAAACTGAAATTTCATGTCATCGTATTCAGAGCTTAGCATCCCGGCAGTGCTGTTCATCAACTTCCACCGGAAGTATGTTTTCCATTCATCGACAGTCAGATCGTCCATGAGTTTCCCGATATACTCAACAAACTCCGGTTGCCTGATATTGATGACTCCCGGTGATTCAAGTCCCACGGTTTTAAAATACATCGGAAAATCAAAGGTTTTGGCATGCTTATCCAGTTCTGATAAATTCATTTTATTGTTGACAGCATGTGGATTGCGTTGTTCCAGTCGTGTCATGGAATTTTCCGCCAGTCTTGTTTCCAGGTTCATGATAAAATCAGCGTTTTTTTCGGCCTGTTCTTTTTCTTCGCCGAAAAGCACATGCATGTTTGTCATGTATCTGACGTATTCTTTTTGAATGTCCTTACTGCGTGCATCTTTACTGACATAATAATCCCGGTCGGGCAAACCGAGCCCGCCTTGCTGTAAATGCGCTATTTCCATATCGCTGTTGTCCGAATCAGCGCTTCCAAACAAGTAAAACAAACTGCTAATACCGCGACGGTTGTTGTATGCCGCATGACGAACAACATCTGATTTTGTTTCAATGTCTTCTAACCGGTTAAACTCTTCCTGTACCGGTTCTTTCCCGTTGGCATCAATACGTGCTGTATCCATTCCCACAGCATAAAATGTTCCTATCATCCATTCGATGCTTCCTTTCTCATGCTCTTTTTTTGCTAAACCTTCAATCAACTTTTTTACTTTATGGCTGGTTTGCTTACCCAGCTGGTCGAAACTGCCAAAACGGCTTTCTTCTTCAGGCAGGGGATTGTTTTTTTGCCATCCGCCTGTGGCATACTGGTAAAAATCTGTTGCCGGTGATACGGTTGTATCAAGGTCTGCTAAAACTATTGCATCTTTTTGCATGTCTTTTTTCTTTTTTTGATTGCATGATATCATTGTACTTGTAACAATGACTAAGGCAATTACAAATGATAATAGGTTAATTTGTTTCATCGTTTCTTATTGTGTTTGAATTTGCAATTATTCTTTCTGGTCTTAAAATAAGACAAATTATTTGAAGCCTAAGGTCTTCTCTTCTCCTTTTAACAGCATTTTAATGTTTTTTTTGTGGCTTATTAACAGTAAAAGAGCAACAATGACAGAAAATATGAGCAGTGCAGACGTGTTTTCGTCAAAAACTAGAAACAACATTAAGGGAAAAGATAAACCCGCCAACATAGATGATACAGAAACAATCCTGGTGACCAAAAACACCAGCAGAAAAACCCCAAGGGCTGCGAGGGCTGACAATGGATGAACAGCAAGCACAACACCCAGGGTGCTTGCCACACCTTTCCCACCTCGAAAGGCTGAAAAAACCGGAAACATATGCCCAAAAACCGCCAGGATACCTAAGCAAATTTGCAAAATCACAAAAGCTTCACTTCCACCTTGCCACAGGGTTTGAAGAGGCGCCAATGAAACTGCTGCGAAAGCTTTGGCAGCATCAATCAAAAAGGCAGGCAGGGCGGTTTTCCATCCGGCAACACGGAGCAAATTGGTGGCACCTGCATTTTTGCTGCCATGCTCCCTGATATCCATGCTGTGAAACCATTTTCCAAACCAGTAAGCAGCGTTGAAAGAACCAAGCAAATAAGCGATTATAGATATTATAATAAGTATGCCCATCAATTTTTTGTTTGAAACAAAAATAACAGATAATGCGAACATATCAATATTGGATTAATCGGTGTGGTGGAATTGGGGTAAAGAAAACAATCCTGTCAATTTCTGCTCCATGGTTTATTGAGAAACATAAATTCTTATTATTTTCACAAAAAAATTAATGACAGCACATAACATCATAAGCATCCTGATTATTGTTGCTGCATCCACATGGATGGTTTACAAGCTTCCTCTGTTCAGACGTACAGGCTTATCAATGGTTTGGAGAATGGGATTATGGGGAACTAAACTGGTGGCATCACTGGCCATATTAGCCCTTTATACCTGGCATTACCCACAGGAAACAGCAGATATATATAAATATTTTAACGATGGAGAAGCCATCGTTGAAAATGCAGAAACACCAGCCACATACATGCGCATTGTCACCGGCATCGGTATGGATACCCCTGAAGTTGAGCAATGCCTTGAGCACACAAAACATTGGTCACGAAAGTATTTTAAAGGGGTTTGGAATGACAATCGCATTTTGATACGGTATAATGCACTGTTGTACCCCATAACAGGTGGAAGTGTAGTTGCTCACAGCTTTTTGATGGCTTTTTTGTCTTTTCTGGGGCTTAGCTTATTGTACATCGGCATTACATATTTTACGAAGGGCAGATTCTGGCTTGCTCTGGCTGTGTATATGGTTCCCAGTGTGTTTTTCTGGAGTTCCGGTTTACTCAAAGAAGGCATTCTCATGTTAAATACAGGCTTATTGTTTTATGCTATATCCTCATTACTGCATAGAAGGTTTAAACTAAACATATTGGTTCTACTTGTGTTGTCGGTCTGCTTGTTTGTGATGACAAAAATTTATGTGCTCATTTGCCTGATTCCAGGCATCGTTTTTCTGTTGGTAACAAAACGCAACAAGTATGTTTTCAGGCAATTTATCATTACACATATAATTATAATTTTACTGATTTGGTTGACCGGACTCCTCTCTCCTAAACTAAATATGTTCCGTCTTCTTGACAAAAAGCAACATCATTTTGTCAGCATGGTAGAAGCAACTAAAGACGTGGGATCAGCCATCAGCCTGCCGGATTTGGAACCGAATATTTTATCTATGCTTCGTCATGCTCCCACCGGTTTTTTCAACAGCATGTTCAGGCCTCATTTTCTGGAATGGCATTCCCCACTGATGCTTGTTGCTGGAATTGAAAAGCTGATAATATTGTTTATACTTATATATGCATGCATCCGTCCCCGGAACGTATCTGAAAACGAGAAAAAATTCTTACTGTTCAGCCTGTCTTTTATGCTTATTCTTTTTACCACCACCGGCTTAAGCACGCCTGTGCTTGGTGCTTTGGTCAGGTACAACATTCCTGTATTGCCTTTCTTTGCAGCAGCCATTTTAATCCTGGGAAACTGGAAAAATTTTGGAATAAAAAGAATCTGATTTTGTTTTGCAGATATGCCAAAAATGTACTAATATTGCATTCCCAATTTCGGGCCCATAGCTTAGTTGGTTAGAGAACCTGACTCATAATCAGGGAGTCCCAGGTTCAAGCCCTGGTGGGCCCACAAATATACCCGGTGATAGAGCCGGGTTTTTTTTGTGGGAATATTTCACCCATACATAATCCGGGAGTCTCAGGTGAACCTGTCCGGCCGGCTGTATGGAAGCCCTGGTAAGCAAACAAAAACAGAGTAAAAGTGCTACGAAGAGCAAGAATTTTTACGCTGTTGTTTTAGTTGACACTATAACCGGTAACTAACACCGGCTGAAAGTGTTTGTCCGTAGCCAGTAAAAATACCACCAATGTTTAACTGGGCAAATCCTGTAAAACGTTTATATGTAACATGTAAACAGTTAGTACCAGTAAATATTTCATATTCAAACATTGTATTAATATCAGGGTTATAATTCCAACCCATTGCAAAAAATAATCCGAAACTTAAATTTGGTAATTTAACAATAATTTCAGTTGTAAGACTTAGATTTACAATGGCATTATACGGATGAATATTAACGAATCCCGGATGTTCTGCTGCATTATTCCTAAACCTGGCATAGCTGCCGTTTTCATAAAGGATCGTGGTTTTAAGTCCAAATATACGCCAATCAACATATTTGAAAGGAATATTAAGATTTGCTTCAGCTGCAATTCCACTTCCCATCATGTACTTTGTACCTTTAAACCTTTCTACTGCTGACACCCTATAATATCCGCCATATAAAAAACCACCGTATGCCAGATTTGCATTTTTATAAGTATGACTCCTGTGCGCATTAAATTCAGCAAATCCAAGCGATTCATCCTCATAATAAGCGTAATCACCCACAGTGTGAAACAATTTAGCAGATACATACTCAGAAATCTGATCACTGCCACGATAAACGGGTTTATCCATATAGGAAGATTCGCTTCCACCATTGGCTACACCATAATACATAGGAGTTGAACATCCGGAACCAATAAATATTAAAGCCGTAAATACAATAATAACGGGTATTACGATATTTGATTTTAATGAAGATAACATTAGTAAACGAATAGTGTTTCAGCGCATTTGGTTTGTGAATCTTTAAATTTAAGGATATAAACTCCTGGTTCAGACAAATTAATATATGTTTTATTGTTGCCTAATTTTACTGATTTTACCAGTTGTCCGCAGGTATTAAATATGCTTATTGTTTCTCCGGATACACCGGTTATTGTTAGTTTTTCCCCGGCTGGTAAAGGATTAGGGTAAAAATTGACAGCCTTTTTCTTTTCTGACGTTAAATTTACACTCGAAGCAACAGGTAAAATTAAGCCGGAAAAATTGGAAGCGTTGTGATATACTTTATTCAAAGCCGCCAGGGTATCACCGGGGGCATACAAATCTTCGCCGTTATTGATGTTCCGGTGAAAGCGCGGGTAATTGGATGATGTGATATCCAGCCTGATGTGATGGCCTGCCGGAAACGTCTGTGCCATATCCGGCAATTCAATTTCGATCTGATAGATTTCACCGGGCGTTATCAATGATTCCGCTGTACTGGTGTAGCCGTTTCTGAAACGCATCCGGTATATCCCATCTGCCAATATTATACTCCTGCCATCAGGATAAACATCGGTAAGGCGTACGGCAAAATCGGTATCTGTCCTGTTGCTGGAAACATACAATACAACCCTTGGTGTACCTGCTATGCTAATAGGTTCAGCCAATTCACCGCTGTCAAAAATGACAATATCATCACGGGCTTCCACTTCTGGTACCTGGTCATACGGCCCCTGCTGTAAATCTGTATGCAAGGTAGGCCCTCCAATGGTTGGTGACGGGTCACGTGGATCATAGCTGAAGGTAGAACAAGAATCTTCAGCAACCGGAGTATTTGCGGACATGGAACCATCTCCATGAAGATAAAAAGTATCGTCACTGAAGTCAGATGGTGGCCAGGATTCTGTTTCATACCAGTTCATATCACCCATTTGAAAATATTTTACAATAGGATTGTATGGCCATCCATTGTATGCATTCAACAAATGATACTCGAAAAATGCCTGGGCATATTGCTCACTGACATGCTGGGCTGCAGGAAATTCCAGTTCCCCCTGACTCAATTTTCCAACGGTATTGTGTGCCCATGGCCCCATCATCAGCTTGTGCTGATCGGCAATACCGGGAGGGGATTGGGAACGAATCCCGTTAAAATAACGAATCACCCATTCAGTGGCATGATCATACCACCCGCCAATCATCAGCATGGGAATCTGAATTTCATCCGGGGCATACGTAGAATCTTCCACATAAGTCCACAACCAATCGTGGTACGGATGGGCATCTATCCATGCAGATATTCCAAACCCAAGGCCATCCAGTTGTTCCACGTATTCTTCACGGTAAACACCATTTGGGTAATATACCTGGTAATTGTATTCCGGGCTGGCAACAAGGGGAACAGCACAAATGTGGTTTGGATGTTGTTCGTTAGCAGTCATAAATTGCACTTTTCCCAGTGCAGATGCACCCCATGTGCCAATATTTCCATCAGACCAGGGCTGATCCTTAATCCAGTCAATGGCATCGTAACCGTCTTCCCCGCGTGTTGCATCGGGATTGGATGCCTCTGAAGATGCATAAAATCCCCGCCAGTCCATGATAACAAAATTATACGGACATTCATCAATGTCAGTGCCATAGCCAACGGGAAGGTTAAAACGGAAATAATATTTGTTGTAAGGGGTTTGAACCAGGATAGTGGGGCGCGGTTGTTCGGGCTGCGGTGCATGCAAATCAGCAGCCAGGCTGTCTCCATCGCGCATGGGAATCCATACTTCCTGCGGTGTTAATGGCTGTGCGCTTGCAGCTGCCACAACAATCAATGCAAAAAAGAGAAATACAGTATTCTTCATAATGGGGCTGTCGGTTATGTACGCTAAGATATAAATTTTAGACAAACATTCGATGTGATTTTTCTTAAGAAAGACTTCTTAAAAAATTATTCTTGCTGAAACGGTCATTATTGTGCAAATATAAAGGCTGTTATAATCCCTTTGGTAAATAAACCTACACAATTCCTTCTTTAGAAGATTTATAAAAAGATGAACACGGATCTGTCTTTCGCCAGACAAGTGCCGCAGATGCAACGGATAATCACGGTTAAAAGATGTTGATTCAGAGCAGGCCAATTGATGAACAACAAGAATAATCTGAGCAAATCCGTATAATCTGTGTTATCTGTATTCTAATATAACCCGTATAAATTCGTTAACTTACCGTCAATTTTACATCTAAAATCTACTGTTTATTAAGAAGTCTGTAAGAGGACAAACGGGGTGTACACCTGCTCTTGTACATGTCATATCAGCACAGTGGAAGAGTTGTGGCAGCTATAATAAGCTGTAACATGACACCAGTTTTGAGTTTTGAGCACTTAAAAACCGTGAATTATCTGCCTCCACTTTTCAAGTCTGATGGCAGGCAGGCATCTCCGCTAAATATTCGTCGCCTGACCTCCTGTTTTCGTGGAAAGGTTTTGGTCATTTAATGGGTTTGCCCTGTTTTTTTTTTGAATCAATTGAAAAATATTGTATCTTGCATGATAATACAATAGAAATAACATGTATAATTAAAAACTAAAACTATGATTATGAAAAAATTTACAATTTTTATGGGCTTTTTGCTCATCACAGGAATGCTCTTTGGTCAGGCCCTTGTGCCTCAGCGAACCAAAGATTTTGTAAAAGTTAAAGGAGCCCCTGATGATCAATCAAAAAACCTGATTATCATTTGGGAGGATGATTTTTCCAATTCGGATTTGTGGGTTACTGATTACGATGAATCCAATCCGAATGATGGCCCCTGGGTAATTGGAACAAATGCCCCATCAGGATATTATTCTGAAGGTATGGGCCCCATCCAATCTACCACTACAGACAATGGTTTTGCCATGTATGATTCTGATGCTGTTGGTGTTGATCCAGCTGGTGAGCAAGATTCAAAGTTGATTTATCACACCTCCATTGATTGTTTTGATTATGATGCCGTTGCTGTTTCTTTTGAGTCGTATTATCGTGCATATCAAGGTAATTGCTACATTGAGGTAAGTACCGACAGTTCTACATGGGAGCAATTTCAGGTACATGAAAACATAGAGGGAAATTCCTCTACCTCTAATCCAGAAATGGTTACAGTGAATATCAGCGATTTTGCTGCTAACCAACCTGAAGTTTTTTTCCGTTTCCGTTACATTGGAGTATGGGATTATGCATGGATGGTGGACGATATCAAATTTTTTGTCGCTCCTGATCATGACCTTAAATTGATGGATGCCCGTGTGAACTTTTTCCAGTATCCGCATTATGTTGATCCGGTTACGTATCCAAGTGGTGATTATTATGGGTATAGTGGATATTTTGGAAAAATACCGCAATTGCAAATGCAAAATGAAGATGCCCTGATTGTTTTTGACGGGGTAATCAAAAATCTTGGTTCTTTAGATGCCACACCTTCTCTTGAGGCATCTGTTTTGAATCCATACAATGACGAAATTTTCAGCAATTCTGCTACACTGAGTTCATCTCTTGAAACAGAAGAAAATGATACCATTGAAATGAGTGATGAAGTACTGAGTATTCCGGATGCAATGCTTGGAGTTTACACCTGGAATTTTGAAGCTTATGAAGATGGTGTTACTGAAGAAAATCCGCCGGACAATACAATATCATATCAAACTGAAATTACCCCCAATTATTATTCACACAATAGTGGGACAGTTACCGGGGGCTGGAGTACTGAAAATTATGATGATGGTGGTATTGACGGTGATATGATTGGTGTTGTATATCCTTTCTTTGAACCTGATACCATTAAAAAAGCACACATATATATATCTTCTATGACAAGTGTTGGTACCAGCTTTGTTGTCAAACTTATGACATGGGATGATGATGCAGGTGAGTGGAGCGAAAAACTGGCCACAGGTGTTCATAACATTACAAGTGAACAGGATACGGATACTTTGTGGAGTGTTACATTCCCCGGCAATGGCTATGATGTAGAAGCTGTTGATGGATTTGAAGAAGTTATGGTGGCTGTTGAGTATTTTTATGGTACTGAGGATAGCTTCAGGTTTGGCATTGATGGTAGTGTGCCTACAAGTGGGCATGAAACATGGATGTATTTTATGGGTGAAAACTCCTGGTATTATTACGGAGGTGACCATGTCCCTGTAATGGATATTGAAACCGCAGAACTTGCCCCCAATACAGAAACCGATATCCTGACATACACGTTCCCTGAACACAACGGGACTCCCATAGATGTTGATACAATAGCTCATACCGTTGATATTGAAGTAGATTATGGTACTGACCTCAGTAGCCTTGTTGCTGAATTTACTTTATCCTATGGTGCTACTGCTGATATTGGTGGTACACCTCAGGAATCAGGTGTTACGGCGAATGATTTCAGTTCAGATGTAACATATACCATCACTGCAGAAGATGGTACCACAACACAGGATTGGGTAGTGACTGTTACGGAAGAACCACCATGCACTGAAACAGATATCCTCTCATACAGTTTTCTTGAAGAAACCGGACCTGCTGATATAAATGATGTAGATCATACTGTTGAAATTGAAGTAGAATACGGTACTGACATGACAAATCTGGTAGCTTATTTTACACTGTCAGATGGTGCTGCAGCCGATGTTGGTGGTACACCTCAGGAATCAGGTGTTACTGCAAATGATTTCAGCTCAGATGTAACATATACCATCACAGCAGAAGATGAAACGACCACCGAGGATTGGGTAGTTACTGTTACTGAAGGACCACCGAGCACTGAAACCGATATTTTGTTGTTCACTTTGGATGAACAAATAGGATCGGCTGACATTGACGAAGTCAATCATACAGTGGATGTTGAAGTGGCATTTGGTACAGACCTAACAAGCCTTGTGCCTACATTTGAATTGTCAGTAGGTGCAACAGCCGAAATAGGTGGTGTTGTTCAGGAATCCGGTGTTACAACTGTAGATTTTACCGATCCTGTAACTTACACTATTACAGCTCAGGATGGAACAACCACACAGGATTGGACAGTTACTGTAACTGAAGAACCACCAAACACCGAGACAGACATTCTTGATTTTACTTTGCCTGGGCAGACCGGTCCAGCTGCCATTGATGATGTGAATCATACCGTTGATATCGAAGTGGAATTTGGTACAGACGTGACAAGCCTGGTAGCTACATTTGAACTATCAGAAGGCGCAACTGCCGAAATTGGTGCTGTTGTCCAGGAATCCGGAGTAACTGAAAATGATTTTACTGATCCTGTAACATACACTGTTATTGCACAGGACGGGACTACAACACAGGATTGGGTTGTAACTGTAACAACTGAATCCGGAAGTTCAGAAACAGATTTTCTTGCATACAGTTTTGATGAACAGGAATCCAATGCTGATATTGATCCGGTTAATCATACCATTGAAATTTCTGTAACATCAGATACAGATAAATCTTCACTTGTTGCAGAATTTGACCTGTCACCAGGAGCCACTGCTGAAATAGGTGGTGTTGTTCAGGAGTCCGGAGTAACTGAAAATGATTTCACTGACAATGTCACTTATACAGTAAAAGCAGAAGATGGCGTTACCACCCAGGATTGGGTTGTCATTGTATATGGAGGTCTCAATATTGAAGACATGATCAATGCAGATTTGACAATTCATCCCAACCCAACGGATGGTAAAGTGATTGTTGAAATGTATTTGAATCAGTCTGAAAATGTGACCTTATCAATCATCAGTGCCACAGGTCAGGTTGTTAGCCTTCAGGAATTCAAAAACGTAAGTGAAATTTACCGCAGCATTGACCTTGGAGATGTAGCCAACGGTGTTTACACACTCAGTATACAGGCTGATGGAAAACAACTGAATCGTAAAATTGTATTGAATAAATAATCAATTAATAACACTGCAAAAAAGCTGTCTGAGTTTCAGGCAGCTTTTTTTATTTCTTACATTCAGAGAAATGGTAGAAATTTCGTATTTTCGCCTAAACAAATAACCCATGAAGGCCTGTCTTATTATCTGTGTGTTTAGTGTCATCCTGCTTACAGCGTGCAGTAGCCCGGAGCTTGATGCCAAAAAAATGCACAAACGACAAAAAACCCTGATGGAATTACAGGAAAAAGCCGTTTTGGATGATTCTCTGAGTGATGAAGAGATGAACATGATCATGCAGGCACACAAAGAAAACCTTGGGTTTACAAGGTCTGTTGTGAATAAATATAGATATGATACGGCTCAAATGAGGTTGTATAAACTGTCGTTGTATGACCTGAACCAGAAAATAAAATTAAAACAGGATTCTGTAAATCATCAACTGAGAATAAGCAAACGGTATGATGAATTGCGAAAACGCTTGTTTGATTTGTATTTTGGGATGTATAACAAGAACAAGAAATAGAAATAGAAAGCATGTTATGGAAAAGATTTTTTCGGTAAAAAATGTACGATTCTTTAGTTTAATATGTATGGTTGTTTTCACCGGTGCATGTAAGAGGCCCAAAAATGCTGCCATTAGTTTAATATCAGATGCACAAGATCTTGTTGAAATGCAGAACGAAGCAGCAAAAGATTCTGTACTCAGTGATGATGAAATCAACAAATTGATTGAATTACGCACAGAAATTGCTGCAAAAAGCATTGAATATGATACCCTGTTTACAGGAGAGGACAGGCAGAAATTCTGTGATTGCATAAACAAAGAAAGTTATAACGTCAATAGAGCCTGGAAACAGTCAAACAGCCATTTGTTTTACCTGTATGGCGCAAGTGATTATATTGAAGAAGCCAGGCAGAATGAAGTATCTATGTTAGATTGTGATCCATGGGATGAACTTGCCGGACATGTGTTTTTTACCAGCATCCAGGCAACCGCACAAAAAGCTTTTGCTGATCAGGTTATTTTGGCAAGAACTCAGATTCAGGCTGCCGAAGATGGTGTCATTACGGGTGATGAAATTGATCAGATCATAGATAAATTCAAAAACAGCTTACAGACATACGATAAAATACGAAGCGATCTGGAAAAAAATGAGGAAAAAATGGAAGCCTTCGAAGCAGAGATAGAAAAAATCACACAAGAGTTTAAAGAACTGAACCAGGATAAAGTCAGTAGTTTAAAACAGTGTGAGAATTATGATAAATTGAATGAAGCCATGTTTGAAGCCATGTATAAGAATGAACAGTAAACAATGGCGTTTAGAATTTATAAGAAAACCCCACGCCAAACATTTCTTTAAGGGCTTACAGGATTATTCCTTTCGCTGTAGATTTTAAATTCCTTCAAAATTTGCCTGACAATAACATAATCCGGTGTATTCAGTAGAAATTCAGGGGAGAAATTACAGTATTCCATAAAATCCTCCACTTCCTCTGGAGGCAAACCGGTAATGCGCATGACCATTTCTTTGTTAAAATGGGGTTCGATGGCTTTCTTCAATGCATCACGTTGCCTTAATTCCTGCAGCTTACGTTGTTCCCTGCCTTCTTTTGAAAATGCGTTGTATAATGCTGTAATGGGTGATGCTACCAAGCCAAAATTATCTGTTCTGCGGGAATAAAAAGAAAGCTCATCGTGGTTGATTTCAGGCAGGTTTCTCCTGGCATTCAATATCGGCTTAGAGGCTTTACCGAGGTGTTTTATATCATACCGTAGTTGTTCGTAACGGGACAAACCATAGATGTTGACCTCAGGAATGTTAAACACATCCTGATGCATGTAAAACGTGTCGGTAATGGGGTGATATGCTGTGTCAGAAACCGGAATATAAGATTTCATATACCCCATGCTTGATAATATCAGGGTATCTCCTCTGAAAGCGTAATACCGGAAAAACCCGCTGTTGTCTGTAATTGTACCCTTTTGTGTGCGTGGGTTGAAAACGTTGACCAATGGCAATACAGAATCAGTTTGTGCATCTTTCACATATCCGGATACCACAATGTAGTCGGGAGTGAGAATGTGTTGGGCGCCTGCATTAAGCTGCAATAAAAGCAATCCAAACATTATGAAAACACCATATTTCATCCCGTGTAAAGTTACAAGCTTTGTCAGAATACAAACTCCATGATGGGAAATTTATTATTTTTTTCTAAATTTGTTCAAAATATAAGTACGATGAAAGTTGTTTTTACTGTAATTATTCTGTTTTTCTTGTGTTTACAGCTTAGTGCCCAGCGCTTTATTGAAAAAACATTTGACACCATTCAAATTGATACATCCGTGGTGTATGGCCGTGCCGATTGGTGGGATGACGGGAATTCAGGGCTTGGGGTATATGATACGGTGGACATCACCCTTGATTTATACCGGCCACCTGCATCCGATACCATGAGTAAACGGCCGGTGGTTATTGCTCTGTTTGGCGGGGCTTTCATGAAAGGATCTTCCGAAAGGCCTGATATTGTGGCCTGGTGCGACAGCCTTGCCCATTACGGGTATGTGGCAGCCGCCATTAATTACAGGCTGGGATTCAATCCTGCAGGTAGTGGAGGAACGTATGGCCCTGATGTCGGGCTTAAAAGAGCGGCATGGCGTGCCATTCAGGATGGGCGTGCAGCAGTACGGTATTTCAAAGCCATGCACGAAGAATATAACATTGATACCACACAAATTTATTTGCTTGGCAACTCTGCAGGTGCCATTACTGCCCTGCATGTTGGCTACATGAATCCGGACGATTGGTTGCCGGAAGCGGGGGAATATTTATATGGAACATCTGCCAACAACGTTGACCTGGGATGTCTGGATTGCTGTACAAGCTTAGACGGACATTGGGACCATTCGGTGGATGTGGCTGGCATTATTTCACTCTGGGGCGCTACACTCGACCTCGCCTATTTTGAGGCGGATGAAAATATCCCGGTTATGCTTGTTCATGGCACGGATGATGGCATTGTTCCTTATGGCAGTGGTTCTCCTTTTAACATGGGTACCGGCTGGGATGTTACCTTTACCACTCACGGTTCACTGCCCATTCATCAGCGTCTTGACAGCCTTGGTGCGGATCATGAGTTTTACCCCTTTCAGGGAGAAGGACATACCTTGTACAGTTGCGGGAATTTTGACCTTGAAACCTTTGAGAAAGATTCATTCCCTTGTGAACACTGGGATTCGGTTTTTTACGATGGGATTGATTTTCTGGCTGAACACAATATCTATTCAGATGAGACTGTTAGTATTTATAAAGAAACGAAAATAAGTGCTTCCATATATCCAAATCCGGCAAACCAAACTGTCAATATTGTTTTTGACAATATGCCAGAAAAGGTTTGTGACATTAAGCTGTATGATATTACCGGGAAGCAGGTGAAATCTGTTCCCATAAAGTCAGATCAAACAAAAGTGGATATCAGCGGTTTATCTGGTGGATTGTATTTGTTAAAAATTAATCAGGGTGCCTGCCACCTAAATAAAAAACTGATAATCAAATAGAAAATGAAAAACTTTTTCGGTTTTGAGTTGTTTTCCGTCAATGATTTCGAACTTACAGTAGCACAGCTATTGCTTACTATTGGTGCCATTCTGGTTTGGGTTGTGCTTTTTGTGCTTGGGCGACGCCTTTTCAACAAAATCAATTTTATAGAAAGACTTGGTAAAAAACATATCAGATCAGCCAAACGATTCTATTTTTTCATCATTACATTTTTGCTGTTGTATCTGTTGCTTCAGATTCTAAATATTCCCACTGAGGTGGTTTTAAGGGCCAAGTTGTTCTCTACAAAGAAAATGGACATAATGGTTTACCACCTTCTCATATTGTATATCATAATTGCCGGTACCAGGTTTATTATTGCGTTGATTGAATCATTTTTCAACAACATAGTACAAAAAAATAAAATTGAAAAAGGCCGTAGCCGCTCAGTTTTCATGATCATCAAGTACCTGGCTTATGTGATAGCCATTTCCATTTTTATTGAAACCCTGGGCTTCCGTATTACCATTGTAATTGCTTCATTATCTGCATTACTGGTTGGTGTCGGGCTTGGGATACAGCATTTTTTCAATGACATAATTTCCGGTATTATCGTTTTGTTTGACCATTCCATCAAAGTTGATGATGTGGTGGAAATTGAAAGCGAAGTGATAGGACGCGTTGTGAAAATTAATCTTAGAACCTCCCTTATCAATACCCGCGACAATGTTATTATGATCATTCCAAACTCCATGTTTACCACCGAAAGGGTAATTAACTGGAGCCATAACACAAAAAAAACACGTTTCGAAATAAAAGTCGGGGTAGCCTATGGCAGTGATGTAAGGTTGGTGGAAAAAATACTGGTTGATGTGGCAAAAAAGCATCCTGAGGTGGAAAAAAAACCGGAACCTTTTGTTTTGTTTTATGATTTTGGCAACTCCTCTCTGGATTTTGTGCTTAAATTCTGGTCTTTGCATCCTTTCAGAATTGAGCCCATCAAAAGTGACATCAGGTTTGAAATCGATAAAGAATTCAGGGAAAACGGCGTAACTATTCCCTTCCCGCAACAGGATGTGTATATTAAACAAATGCCGGATCGCTCTAAATAACGTTTATGAGGGTGACGAAAAACAAATGGAAATTTATTTTTACCCGTGGTGTGCTGCTGGCAGGCGTTGGCTTGTTTGTTTTTTTTATGTTGGTGCAATGGATAAAAAGCGACACGGGGATGGTTGAGTATATTGAGTCACTTCAGGGAAAAGAGGTTTTGAGGCAGTTAGTCAGCATGCTTGTTGCCGGTTTTATTCTTGGCTGGATGTTTTGGCGACAGATAAAAAACAGGGAGCAACAGCAACAGCGACGCTAAGCTCAAATTCTATACATCAAATTATCACAAGCACGGGACTTTGGAGCAATCCGGCAAACGGCTGCTGTGCATCACCACAAAATCACCGACATTTGTATTTGTAAGCTGGGCAATGGCATTGCATTTTACGGTGAATAGAAAATAAATGTTTTTATTCCTCTGATTCAACAGGCCTTCAAGATTTCCCTGTCCCTTGGAGATAATGACATCCGCTGCATTAAAGGTTTTGATGAATTCATCACTGCATTTGTGCAAAACGGTGGAAGGAATAGCAGCTCCGTTACCAATAATAGGTGCAATTTCGTTCAATCCTACATATTCGGCGTCTTTTTTTACCACATCGTTGAGTACCGGTTCGCCGCGCACAGCCACTTTCATGCCTTTATGATCCAGCAGTGAAATAAACAACTTGTCCATCACAATTTCGCCCGCATTATCAGCAAGGTAAAGCACATTTTTGGCATTGTTAATATCCCTGAACATCGCTTTGGAGTCATCATGCCGGAGGGTGGCATGCAATACACTTTCAATGGTTTCTTCGGCGTCAAAGCTGTGATTGGGGCCAAAATCAATGATATTACCAGCGATGGCCAGTTTCATGGCTGTTTGCAACGGATTATCCGAAACAAGCGCTTTTTCATGGTATTTATCATACAATCCCAGCATCAGATCGTTGAATTCACGTTTCACCTGGCTGTAAAT
Source organism: uncultured Bacteroidales bacterium (assembly GCA_964615585.1). Classification (GTDB taxonomy): domain Bacteria; phylum Bacteroidota; class Bacteroidia; order Bacteroidales; family ML635J-15; genus JAQIBY01. The sequence goes on from CAZTNS010000033.1 coordinate 17,070, forward strand.
TTCTTTTTCAGGATGATGTGTGGCTATCAACCTGTTGAGTTCTGCAGCCATCTCCGGATTAGTGATTTTGGGATCTGCATGTGAAATGTATGCAGTAAAAGATTGAATAATCTCAATCCGATCTGACTCTTTTAAATCTACCGTATTTAAATGTTTATTTATGGATTTCAACTGGCACAAAAGGCATTCTGAATTCATGGAATGAATATTAAAATAAAAATTTGGTTATATAATCATCACCTTACACTCATATCAAGGTCATTGCGTAATTTTTCAATCGCTGGGTTTTTTTGTACCATGGCTTTGTATTTTTCTTCTACTGTGTAAGGGGTGGATGACTCACTCTGCTTGATTTTTACCGTTTTTACTTTCATGTCAATGTTTGTGTTGCTGAGTTGCTTTTGTAAGTCATTCAGTATTTCAGCCTTGATGCTGATGAGCACGTTTTTCATGCTCTCCGAGGGCATCCCGACTTCTATATTGTAATTGTCTTTCAATACCGGCCGGTATTTTTTCAGGTTTTGATACAAACGTGGTTGTTGCTTGTGTTTTTCCGCAAACGTCAACCAGGCCTCTGTGAGTTTTTCCTGGTCAAAATCTGTATTTTCAACAGGCTTGCCACTGTTCTGAGTTTCTTCACCGGGTTGGGCTGCATTTTCTTTTGCCACCTTTTTATTCAGCTCTGCTTTTATAGAGATGCTGGCTTCAGGGTTTTTGTGTTTGGCTTGCGGTGGCTTGTTGTTCTCAGTTTGAGGGGGGGAGGCTGTGTTATTGGTTTTCTCATTTTTTGAAGTTATTGGAGTTTCTTTTTCTGATGCGGACACAGTTTTTTTGTATTCCCTTTCAGCTTCCTTTACACCTGAAGTGTTGTTTTCAGGTGCAGGTTTTGGTTGGGATGGTTGTTTTGGTTCAGTGGTCGGTTTGGATGGTTCCGGTGAATTCTTTTCTTTTTTTCTTTTTATCCGCATGATGTTACTGATGCGAATCAGCGCAAGCTCAACATGTAAACGTTTGTTTTGGCTTGTTTTGTATTTAAAATCACATTCACTGGCAAACTCCAGGGCTTTGATCAAAAAATCATCACTGCATTTACCTGCCATGGTAAGGTACCTCTCCTTAATGCGGTCTCCAACTTCCAGAAGCTTTGTGCTTTTGGTGTCACGTGTTACTAACAGGTCTCTGAAATGAGATGATAGGCCGGTAATGAAATAATGTCCGTCAAATCCGTTTCCAAGGATGTCATTAAAGATCAAAAGGCTTTCGAGGTGATCGGACGCCAGAAATGCATCGGTGAGCCTGAAATAATAGTCATAATCCAGCACATTCAGGTTTTCAATGGTGTTCTGATAGCTTATTTCGCTTCCCGAAAATGACACCAACTGATCAAAAATAGAGAGGGCATCACGCATGGCGCCATCGGCTTTTTGGGCAATGATTTGCAATGCTTCATCTTCAGCAGTTACGTTTTCTTTTTCGGCAACAAATTTCAGTCTGTTGGTGATTTCCTGTACACTGATGCGGTTGAAATCATATACCTGGCAGCGGGATAATATGGTAGGCAGGATTTTGTGTTTTTCTGTGGTCGCCAAAATAAATATGGCGTGTGGTGGGGGTTCTTCCAGTGTTTTTAAAAAAGCATTGAATGCCGAACTGCTGAGCATATGAACCTCATCAATACTATATACACTGTAATGGCCAATCTGGGGCGGTATGCGTACCTGATCAATCAGATTCCTGATGTCTTCTACCGAATTGTTCGAAGCAGCATCCAATTCATGAATGTTCATGGAGCGTTGTTCATTGAACGCTATACAACTTTCACACTTGTTGCACGGATTCAGCTCGCTGTCAAGCTTATCACAATTTATGGTTTTGGCAAAAATCCGGGCATTGGTGGTTTTTCCAACTCCCCTGGGCCCACAAAACAAATAAGCCTGTGCCAAATGCTTCTGGCCAATGGCATTTTTGAGTGTACGGGTTATGTTTTCTTGTCCTACCACCGAATCAAATGAATCCGGACGGTATTTACGTGCTGATACGATAAAATTCTCCATAATATGATCTTATTTCGATGTAAAGTTACAGCCTATTCTTCAAAATTGAAAAAGCTTTTGTGAAAATTTATCACCAGTTTTAATGCTGGAATTTTGAATTGTTAACGGATTTAAGCCATTGACTACTATAGTTTAGAGATTTTTTTGGGATTCTGTCTGCAATCAAAAACAGCAGCGATTTTAATATAATTATCTTCAATCCAATAAATTATCTTATAATTTTTTGCAATAATAAACCGGTATTCATAATCCCTGTCAGCTAAAAATTCTTCTTTTTTTCCTAAGTGAGGCGACTTCTGTAATCTTAAAGTGTTTTTGACCAATCCTTTGACCAATTTTTTTGCTAATTGAACCGATGCTTTGTGTTTATGATATTCAAAAATGTCTTCAAGATTGTTTAATGCTGTATCAGTCCAATAGACTTTTATTTCCATGTATCAATATCATTTAAAATTTCTCCGGCATTATGTATATTGTCATTTTCAGAGTCATTTTCAGCACTATCTATCAAAGCATTGAATTCTTCAACAGTCATTGAATTTAAATCTATATCAATGTTTTTTTTCTTTTCCTGATGAAGCATAGTTTCAAGTTTTTTGATGATATCTTCATTCTTGATTCTTAAAACTTCCCTTATAAAATGTATTTTTCTAGTTTGTAAGTCCATATCCTTCTTTTTTACAAAGATAAAAAAAATGTTGTTTATAGCTCTCTAAAGATAAATGATAAAATTTTAAGGCCTTTCATTTTTTACGTTGATAACATTTAAATCAGACTTCTAAATTTTTTTATTACGCCTGTGCTAAGGGATTGTAAGTAAATAAACGATACATTTAAATTTTCATTATTTTGGTGGGATTTAGTGCTTTAGTGGCATATTTTTCTCGTCACCAAATCACTAAATCTCAAAATTCCACTAAAAACTGTATAGTTTTACAATAACAGATTTATTGTTTTTAAGAAGTCGGTAAATAATGTTGAAATTTAATACAACTCACAAAAAGCTCCAGGAATCCATTTACCGTTAATATTACTCGTTTCCGCAGCCTGACGCAGGCCGGCATCCTGCCCTGTGGTATGGGGTGCTGTTTGCCCGCTCAACAGATTGACCGGCGGAAAATCCTGTTTGAGCGGGTGTCAACAGCCGCCATGCCACAGGGCAGATAAAGGCCGGAGGCAGAGACCATGACAGACAAAATAGACATGGTTCCCGCTGCCCTCCTAATAATAAACCATTGTTAAGAGAATATTTTCACGCAGATAAAAATATCGCCAATTTGTTTTGAACATATGTTCTTATTGATTATCTTTGAACATTATTTAAACTAAACGTATTTGATGATGAAAAAGATAGCAATACCGGTAATTGATGGCGTATTAAGTCAGCATTTTGGCCATTGTGCCTATTTTGAGCTTTATGAAGTAGAAAATGGAAACCTTGTGTCACAGCATACCCTGGAAGCGCCGCCACATCAACCGGGCCTGCTTCCAAAATGGCTGGCAGAACGAGGAGCTACGGATATTCTGGCAGGCGGTATGGGACAACGCGCTGTTGCCATATTTAAGGATTTTAATATTACTGTGCATGTAGGCGTTCCCCCGAAATCCCCGGAAAAGCTCATTGAGGAATACCTTAGCGGAAAGTTGCAAACCAGTGAGAATGCCTGTGACCATTAATTAGTGTCCGTCTATAATGTCCGATTTCTGCATTTCGACTTCGCTCAATATGGCACGTTACGCTCGCATTGGCAACCAGTCGCTTCGGCTATAGCTCAGCACATCGCATTTACGTCAGTAAACTCTTGGCTGCCAATACTTCGCAAGCCTTGAACTCGAACATTATAGCTCAGACACTTGACTTTATTGACAGACTCTAATTATCATGAGGTATAAATTAGCGATAGCCAGTGGAAAAGGCGGTACCGGAAAAACCAGCATATCTGTAAATCTTGCAGCATTGATGGCAGACAATCTTCCTGCAAATATCAACCAGATACTGTTGTCTGACATGGATGTTGAAGAGCCCAATGCTTCCTTGTTTTACGATGATCCAACCTGTATGCTCCGGCAAGATGAACACAGGTTGGTACCAGAGTGGGACGAGAAAAAATGCAGCTTGTGCAAAAAATGTGCTGATGTCTGCGAATTCAATGCCATTGCATTTTTGGGAACGAGGGTATTGGTTTTCCCGGATTTGTGCCATTCATGCCATGCATGTTCCACGCTGTGTCCGGATGATGCTTTGCCAATGAAAAAGCATAAAATGGGATCATCAGCGTATTTTAAGCCGGCACATGCAAACCTTACATTGATAGAAAACAGGCTTGATATAGGACAGCCCAGTGCAGTGCCGTTGATATCAAAGGCATTTGAAAACCTGGAAAATGCAGCTGTTGATGACAGTTTTATCATTATGGATGCCCCGCCCGGGACTTCTTGTCCAATGATGGAGGTAACCAAAAATGCCGATTTTGTATTGATGGTCACCGAGCCAACCCCGTTTGGTTTGCATGATCTCCGCATTGCGGTAGAAACGGTAAAAAAAATCAAACGTCCCATGGCAGTGGTTCTTAATAAGGCAGGCAGCGGAAGAGATCAGCTTATAGAGGATTATTGTAAAGAGGAAGGCCTTGACATCGCAGGCAAAATACCGGAAAGTCGTCAAGTGGCGGAAGCATATTCACGGGGAGAACTTGTGTATAAGTTGAATAATGAGATTGGCGAAGCCTGGCAGCAACTGGGTAATAACCTAAAAAAGCACATGCAACTATGAAAGAAATTGTTGTCATATCAGGCAAAGGCGGATGTGGAAAAACATCGGTAACAGCAGGCCTGGCATATTTGGCAGCCACGAATATTGTGCTGGCAGATGCGGATGTGGATGCGGCAGATATGCATTTGCTGATGGCCCCCGAAAATACCAAAGAAGAAAGTTTTTACAGTGGAAAACTGGCCGTTGTGGAACAGGATAAGTGTACCAGGTGCCGGATTTGTATTGACCATTGTCATTTTGATGCCATTTCCATTCGGGATTCAAAACTGATGATCAATGGGTTTGATTGCGAAGGCTGTGGGTTATGTACCCACGTATGCCCTCAAAACGCTTTGCACATGGAAACGCAGCGTGCCGGGGTGCTTTTCGAGGCCGTTACACGACATAAAACCCCAATGGTACATGCCAGATTGGATATTGCAGCCGACAATTCCGGGAAATTGGTTACCGAAGTCAAAAACAGAAGCCGTGACATGGCTGCAAAACACAACAAAGATATTATCCTGATTGACGGCCCTCCCGGCATTGGGTGTCCGGTGATAGCTTCCCTGACAGGTGCATCCCTGGCTTTGATTGTGGCGGAACCTACTCAATCCGGGTGGCATGATATGAAGCGCATGAATGATCTTTTGAACAAAATGCAGATTCCTTCCGTTATACTTTTGAATAAGGCCAATTTGAATCCCGGCTTGGCTACTGACATAAAACAATTCGCTGCGGATAATAACATGGGATATACCATTGAATTGCCGTATGATCCTGTATTTTCTGAAGCCATCAGTGAAGGGATTACCATACCGGAATATGGGCGTGATGATTTGACTGAACTTTTCCGTAAAGCATGGAAAATGATTATTGAAACTTAAAATATAACTGAATTATGAAAATTGTATTTCCTGCTGATAAAGCAGATTGGAACGCGAAATTGGATGAACGTTTTGGCAGGGCCCCGGGCTTTGTCATTTACGATGATAACAATGAAAGCCTGACTTTTATTGAAAATAAAGACAAGAATGCCGGGCATGGTGTAGGTGTGCAGGCAGCACAAACTGTTATACAGGCCGGTGCTGATGTGGTCGTTACCAGTGGCCCGTTTGGCCCCAAGGCTACAGATGTGTTGACACAAGCCGGTGTGAAATTGTTGCCTCAAATGGGTATGGTTACCATTGGGGAAGCGCTGGAAAAAGTGAATGCGTAAGCCTGGTTTGAATGGTGCTTTAGAGCAAAATCATTCAAACATTTCAAAGAACAAACATACGAGACACTAAGAAAACGAAGATAAATAATGGGCGAATCATTATGATGCTTGGTGAACTCGTATGTTTGTGGGATAAAAAAAATGAGAAAAGCTTTTGCTTTCCAGATGTCATTGATTTTATTGAAAAAACTATGTACGAAACTACAGAGAATTTAACAGTATAATACTATGTCACAGGTAATTTTTGGCCCCGTGCCTTCCCGCAGATTGGGGCAAAGCATTGGCATTAACCACATCCCGCCAAAAGTATGTACGTATGCCTGCCGGTATTGCCAGCTTGGTAATGCCATTCGCATGCAAACGGAAAGGGAAAATTTTTATGATCCTGATGAATTAATCAGCCAGGTGAAAGACCGGCTGGAACAATCAGACAAAGTGGATTTTCTTACCCTGGTACCTGATGGAGAACCTGCTCTGGATGCCCGGTTGGATAAGCTTATATCCGGATTGAAGAAGCTGGATGTCCCGGTAGCCATCATCAGCAATGCCAGCATGTTGTGGGATGAAGACGTCAGGAAAGCCATGCTGATAGCCGATCGTGTATCAGTAAAAGTGGATGCAGCAACAGAATCGATGTGGCGGAAAGTTGACCGTCCGCATAAAAACCTCGATTTTGACACCGTAAGGCAGGGGATTCGGGATTTTGCATCCGAATACAAGGGTTACCTGATGACAGAAAGCATGCTGATCAAAGGGTATAATGACACACAGGCGGAGCTGGAAAAAATAGCTGATTTCCTGGGGGAACTCAATCCGGATGTATCATACATTGCCATTCCCACCCGTCCGCCTGCAGACCGGCGAGTTGAACCTGCCGATGAAGAAGCACTGCAAACCGCCTGGGCAGCATTTTCAAAAAAAGTACAACAGGTTGAATTTCTCATCGGTTATGAAGGCAATGCCTTTGCAGCCAGCGGCGATGCAGAATCCGATATTCTCAGCATTACAGCAGTACATCCCATGCGCGAAGATGCGGTGGAAGAGCTTATGGAAAAAGATAACGCCAACATGCAACTGGTAGAGAAACTCATCAGCGATAAAAAGCTCCTGCGTCTGAATTTTGGGGGACACAATTTTTATTTGCGGAAATTGAGGTGATTGGTTTTCAAATTTATCAGATGTTGTTCTATGTTCCTGTACTCAGTGTCTAATCATCATTCCCGATTTCTGCATTTAGATAGGCTCAATACAGCGCATTTCGACGGGCTTTCCTCGGTACATTCGCCACCACAAATGGTCAACAGAAAATATGATCTAAAAAGATCACTAAAACTATAATCCGTCCAAATTACCCGACTAACAGGTATTTGGTCAATTATTTAATTTTTGTTGCGGATTCAATTTAAGTTTTATCTGGATACCGTAAAACTGTTCTTTGTTGCCTGACCTGACATCGCTTTTTTCGAATTGCAGATTTGCGTACTCCT
>CAZTNS010000034.1:0-24239 GCA_964615585.1 uncultured Bacteroidales bacterium
GGCTTGTGATGGAATGTGTTCTGATTACGCATATATTGACAATATTGAACTCACTAAACACCCCTACTGCAACTGGGAAGAAGAGCCCTGCAGCCCCACAGACGGCCCAATTCATACAAGCAACCCAGTACAAATTGAAAATCATTCCACAGTGAAAGTTATAGGCTTGGATAATGTGTATTCTGCTACCGATATTGGAATTTGGATAAAAAATTGGTCTGGAGCAGATGAATTAGTTGCAGAACATAATGACATATATTGTGACAACGGTATTGGCAAAATATATTGGAATTTAGATAATTTATCTTCCAGAGGATATTTTCTGATGATGAAATTAGAAAATGATTGTGGAACTCAATCGTATGAAAAAGATTTTAGTTGGATTAATAATTATTATTTTCCAAACTACCCCTTCAATGAAGGATGCAACAACAGCATCCAAACCCCCATCCCCTGCTGCGAATCAGAACCGGATATTTACATCGAAGATGAAACCATTGAAGGCCCCGGTGAATTGTCATTTCATGCCATCAATAACATTGAAGTTGAAAACACTACGGTGGAAGCCAACACCGAAAAACTCATCATGAAAGCGGGCAATAAAATCACACTAAAACCGGGCACTCACATCAAAGAAGGAGCCTATGCGCATTTTTACATTGAACCCTGTGAAACTACAAGCACGCACGAAGCCCTGCCGCCGGAGACAAACTATACAATTCCCATGGCAGAAGTGCATGATAAAAAGCTGGAAAATGAAACTAAAAACACAGATGAAAACGCTACCATTTATCCCAATCCATGCGCATCAGAGCTGCATGTAAACATTTCATCCGGTTATGGAAAACAAATCAACATTGAAATTTTTGATCTCAATGGCGGTTTGGTGTGGCAAAAAACAATCAATAGCCGGTTTTCTCAATGCTCAGAAACCATAAATACAGCCTTTATGAATCCTGGTATGTACATAATAAAACTGACAGGCAGCGCTAAAACCAAATCCTTTAAAATCGTAAAACAATGAAAACATTAACCAGCATTTCACTGACACTTGCATTATCACTCATGTCGTTATGCTTACACGCGCAAAAACACGGGATATCTGTGAGCTCAGATATTGGACTATCAGGACAATTTCATTCTCCTAGAGCAACAAACATAGACTATCCGTTAAATCTTTATCAGCATTATGCCACAGGTTATATTTACGAAACAGAGAATTGGTCTTTCGGAGCCAACTTGTATTATTTGGATCACAGAAATGTCTGGAAATTTGAAGGGGCGGAGTATTTAAATGGACCAATAATAATCAGCCGCAGCATTTATTCATCACGTCACCTTGGCATAGCTCCTTTTGTATCACGTACCATATTTAATTCAGAGAATTATTCGTTTTCATTAAAATTTATGCCCGGCATTGACAATATTATTATTGCAAAACAATATTTTGAAAAATACCCACCTGATGACCCTGATGATGTAACAGTATTAAACGATTGGGGAAAAGATGAATATGGCAATTATGATCAGATAAACTTTAATTTGACACTTGCTCTTGAAGCAAATCGTGCCATTAGTGAAAACATCAATTTCTCAGGAGGTTTATTCTTGTTTTCTTATCTGCATAACAACACAAGGGGAACTGATAGTGGTGAAATCTTTCTGCCTCATGCATTTGGCCTAAATTTGGAAATAAATTATATGTTTAACAAAAATGATAAATATTAATGTATCAGCAACACATCCAGGTATTTCCACTCAAGCCGAAGTGTTGGAGAATGGCCTTGACCTCGGCGAAATGAACAAAAAACTGCTTGAAAAAGTGGAGGAACTGAGTTTGTACATCATTGAGCAGGAGAAACGGATTGAAGCACTTGAAACTGAAATCAATAAAGATAAGGAGGTGGAATGATGAAATACTCAAAATACATATTGTTCCTTTTTAGCTTGTTTATGATTGCTCAGGCCTCAGCGCAATCCCGCAAAGCCGGCCCCATCAACAGTGGTTTTGTGTTTATTGACGGGAAATATATTGAGCCGCCTTATACTGTTAAGCGTAAAGGCATGACTGTGTATCTGAATCATATCCAAATAATGCAAGAGCAAAAAGTATTGACAAAAGAGGACTTTTTGCTCCCCAAACAAGAACCGGGGATACCTCCCAAGCTTCAGAAATATGATGATTTAGACATGATGTTCTCATATAAGTATAAGAATACAGATTACAGTCAAATAACTGCACAGTTAAATTATTTAAATTCACATTATAAATTTGAAAAGTCAATAAAAATGGCGAAGAATTATTTTAAATCATTGCCAAATATTGAGACAACAAAAGGTAAAGGCGTACTTAAGGTAGTTACATACAGCGGCGATACAGGAAAAATTGCAATTTCAAGTGGATCTGCCAGGGATTTTAGTAAAAGATTTGGCCCGGGTGGAGAAGGCTTGCCCAAACGAAGAAAATACATAGAGTATGTTAATCAACAAGTGCAAAGCATTGGAAGTGCATTAAAATCAGGGAAAATATACTTTGTTTTTAATGACACAACCCGTTTTGATGATTATGCCCGGTTTTATCTCTCCCCACGTAACGGAAATAAAATACTCAGGCAATTGAATTCTGTGTGTGCATCTGACAGCCTGAGTTTTGAGCAAAAAAAGGCTTACATTAAAGAAAAAATTTTAAAAAGTAACCAATCGCATCCCTACCTTGATAAAATCATCAACAATTTTAGCGTGGATGAAGAGCGGGTGAAATCAGACGATAACAATACCACAGGGCACCTGAAAAAGGACATGGATAATTTGAATAAAAATGATGAAAAGCCAAAGAGCAACAACAAAAATGTAAACATGGCCTACAGCCCGCAAAACATCAATATGAACATTGGTTCTCCTGACCCCTGGTCAAATCGGTATTTTTTACATACCAGTTTTGATAATTTATGCTTGAATTTGAGTGAACTGACTATCGATCAAGGCTATGCTAACCCTGTGTATTATGTTGATTACACAAACGGCGATGATAACTGGGGTAACCTAACTTATGATAATTTCATAAATTTTGCAAATGCAGGGATTAATTTTTGGACATCGCATGGTACAGAAAAAATTCCTGGTGATGAAGATTTAGGTTACATAGAAGTTATCTACGCAAACTCTACGGAACCTGATGTTTTTGATGATTGGTTTAATGGTAATTCTCAGTCAGGATTTGGCATTGTGTATGATCCTTCTACACCTAATAATGGATGGGATGGAATAACTACTGTACCTTATGTATTAGTAGCCTATCCTGAGGTAGCACAACAATACTGGAGCGATGACATCAGCACAAACAAAAGCATTACTGTTTTTGGAGTATGTTATTCATATCAAAATGGCTTTGTTGCAGCTTGCGGTAGTGGTGGAGCTTGCTTTGGTTATGAAGTAAATGCTTCGAGCTCAAATGTTATAAACACCATGAATAACCGTTTATTTAAGCGATTAAATGGAACAGCTTTAGATGGTGGTGAGTTTATACGCAATACAAAAGATGCCATGGATGATCTAACCAGTATCGATGGATTCAAAATGTACCCTTCCAATGCCGTGATTTCCCTCTGCCCAACCATCACCGAAAAATACCCCACTGAAAATGCAACAGTAGCAAGTAGTGTACCAAGCGGCCATATTAAATTTGACACATGGTGTGATGCCGGGCAATCTGCCAATAACGCGTTAAGTTTTGATGTTCAAAATGGTGATATTTCTGATGATTTTGTTGTTTCCTGGGATGGCAGTGATAACAAATCCAATCAGATTAATTTTCAGTGGAGCGGAACTTATGGTGAAGTAACGGTAAATGTCAATCCCGAATACATCCGTGCATACAACGGTGGACAGCGTTTGGATTATGATGGCGTTACACCAAATGCAGATATGGGTTCTTATACCTTTACGGTGGATGATGATATCCCTACTGAAGCGCCTGTGGCTGATTTTACCTATACAATGGATGATACCTATAGTCCAAATTACACAGTTAATTTTGAGGACCAATCAGAGAATTCACCAAATGAATGGCATTGGGATTTTGGAGATGGATATGAATCAACAAGTCAAAACCCGAATCATAGCTATTTTGATTATGGCACATTTGATGTTATCTTGACTGCTACAAATAATGTTGGATCTGATACGGAAACGAAAACAATTACCATAGAACAACAAGAAGATGACCCCAATGAATTTGATATAACATGTGAAAATATCCCAACGACGGCCAATGTTAATCAACCAATTGTTTCAAGTTGTGAAGTTTGGTCAGGAAACCCTCCTTATCAATATGAGTTTAATGCAATTGTTGATAATAATACAATCCACACTGAAAATTATGATAATGTTTGGGCTGAAAATAAACAAACTCAATATAGTTTTGATGAAATTAGTGTTTCACATAAATTGTGTTGGACGATTACTGACAATAATAATAATTCGGAAAGTTGTTGTAATACAATTGATTTAATTGAAGATGAGGGTGAATCTCCTTTTGACGCAAATTTTAATGTAGTTGGAGAATACGGAGAATATTGTAAATATAATGTTTTTGACATAAATACAACTGTTTCTTTTAAAGATATGTCTTATAGTACTGATGAGAATTCATGTCCAATAAAACGGTGGGAATGGATATTTGATTGGGAAACACATAATGATGATTGCCCATGGTGGGCCGGTGCTGCAAATGATTGTCACTGGGATGACGAATATTTTGATTATCAAACTACAGTTAGTCATACATATGAAACCATAGGTAAAAAGACAATAAGGTTACTTGTAAGTGGTATTGATTATGTTCCGACTTTTTGGTCTAATTGGACTGAAGCAAATGATGATGGTTGTCCACATTATGCCCAATATTGGGGCGGAGTTATTGTCATTGACTGTGAATTAACAAGCACATATTTTCCATCACCATTTTCAATTGGTTTCACCAATGCCGTACGTTCTGACTGGGCTTATGAAAACTGGGGAGGCCCTGTGTATATTTATGGCGGTACTTTTGAATTCAATGGATTGGCAAACAACTATCTTTCCCAGGCACCCACCACACTAAGTGCCTGCAACGAAATAATCATCAACGGCGATGTTGAGTTTGTGGCCAGTGGTGACAATGAGTTGGTTTTAGAGATCAATGATGACCCTTGCCTGCAGGGAGGAAGTAAATCATCAATAAATTACGCGAACAACAAAGTAGAAAAGCCCGATAAAAATGATAGCAAATGGCAGTGTTATCCCAATCCTGTAAAAGACAAGCTCAATGTAAGCGTTATGCTTGAAAATAAACAGGATTTGCATTTCAAAATCTTAAATGCTCAGGGGCAGGTAATAGCATATCACAATAGAAAAAATGTTGTTCCCGGAAAATACCTGTTTCGGGTTGATTTAAGCAAATATCAACCCGGCATGTATTTTATCAGCATAAATCTGAATCATCAAAACAATACACAAAAAATTATTAAACAATAAGTTATGAAATATTCTACCTTTGTTATTATTTTTATTTTCTCTGTCAATTTTAACAGCATCGGACAAATTCAATATTCATCAGAACTTAATTGTGGTACAGGTTTGTACAATTACATTGACGATGGTCTGGGTATGTCTTTTTCAACATCTCAATTAATGTATCCTTTTGCTTCATTTTTTGGCGGTTCCGGAACACCGGTTGCGTTTAATTATTCACAGAATATCCATTTTAAAAATTATTATGCTTCAGTTTTTCTGGGGCTCAATTATTATCCTGCTGAGATGCACAGGTACAATATCGATGTAAATCATTACACCCTGTTCAGGTATGGAATCGAAACCGGATATTCGATAATTACAAAACCGAAGTATAGATTTACCCCTGGTGTCATGTTTGGTTCATTGCGGGTAATTAACTCCACTGATGCCAATGCTCCGGGACAATGGCTGGCCGGCGTAAACTTTAGAAATGAATTTGAGTTAAATGAGCAAATCAGCCTCCTGTTAACACCTGGTCTGCAAGTGGCTTTTTTGCCGGAGCATAAAAAAAATGACCTGGAATATTCCAAAAAAATGTTCATTGATTTACCGGTTTCCCTTGGCCTCCGCTACTACTTTGGCTCAACAAAAACCAATGGCAATGATGAATAGTATCCGGTCAAAAAAACATCTGTCTCAATCAAAAAACACCCAAAATAGCTGTTTGAAATTGCCTCACCTGGCTTCTGAGGATTACTCCTGCTTGTTCCCCATCTGCCCGCTTGCCAATGCAGTAATCTTGCCTGAAAGCATTCTGGAGCCGATATTGAACACATACAGGCATAAAAGTACATCGCTTCTTATTGAATTTTCCAAGTTTAATTCTGAGAATTGTCATATTTGATGTTTAAATATATTATCAATTTAAATGGATAAAATTTATACATATTACAATATACGTTAATATTTCCAATTTTATGTTTAATAAAAATCTGCTAAAGAACACATTTCTCGTCCGGGAAAAACTTTATATTTGAATTCAAATTAATAGCCTAATAATAAAATCTGTTATGAGGGAAATTCACGTTTCAAACTTGACTAAAGTCATTAAAACCTTATCCATTGATGCTTCAACAGTAGCCAATGACGATTTGGTGCAAAGTCTGAAAACAGCCCGGGAGAACGAAAAATCCCCCGTTGGAAAAAATGTTTTGGGGCAGTTGCTTGAAAACATTGATATTGCAAAAAACGAAAAGATTCCCATTTGCCAGGATACCGGTTTTACCGTGATTTACATGAACGTAGGCCAGGACGTCCATTTTGTGGGAGGTGGTGTAGAAGAGGCCATTAATAAAGGAGTGGCAGAAGGATATACCGAAGGGTATTTGCGTAAATCCATTGTGGCCAACCCAATAACAAATCCCAAAAACACGGGCGATAACACACCGGCTATCATTCATACCCATATTGTGCCGGGCGATAAAGTGGAAATAAAATTGTTGCCAAAAGGGGGCGGGTCAGAAAACATGAGCCGTTTGAAAATGATGAAACCCGCTGACGGTGTGGAAGGGATAAGGCAATTTGTGCTGGATACCGTATCCGAAGCCGGTGGAAATCCATGTCCGCCCACTGTCATTGGCGTGGCAGTAGGAGGTACATTTGACCATGTGGCCTACCTTGCCAAAAAGGCAATAAGCCGGCGTTTTGGTGAAAGAAACCCCAATCCCAAAATTGCAAAATGGGAAACCCAGTGGCTTGAGGAAATCAACAAACTGGGCATCGGCCCTGCCGGCCTTGGTGGCAACACTACTTCACTGGAACTTTTTATTGAAGAATTCCCCAGGCACATTGCAACTTTCCCCGTTGCCGTTAATATTCAGTGTCATGCAGCCAGAGTTAAATCCATAACCATTTAATCAGAAGAAAACATGAGCAAAATAAATCTTGAAACACCATTAACCGACGAAAAAGTAAAAAAACTTCAGATTGGAGATGAAGTATTTCTGTCTGGCATTATTTATACCGCCAGGGATGCTGCCCATAAAAAACTCGTGGACCTGATCCATGACAATAAAGATTTACCTTTTGATGTTGAAGGCAGTGTGATTTATTACGTTGGCCCTACACCGGCTCAGCCCGGTCAGGTAATTGGAGCGGCCGGCCCAACAACCAGCTACCGCATGGATCCTTTTGTTGAGGATATGCTGAACGCAGGAATGAAAGGCATGATCGGCAAAGGAGCCAGGTCAAAACCGGTCATTGACGCATTAAAAAAATATACAGGGGTGTATTTTGGGGCTACGGGCGGTGCTGCTGCATTAATTTCAAAGTGCATCAAAAAAGCCGAAGTTATCGCTTTTGATGAACTCGGGCCTGAAGCCGTGCGCAGACTTGAAGTCAAAGATATGCCCCTGGTTGTCATTAACGATTCTACAGGCAAAGACCTGTACAATGAGGGCAGAAAGGCCTGGGAAAATAAATAACAAACCATTAACCATTTATAATTGTAGTGTTATGAGTAATTTCTTTACGTCATCAATCGGAAAAAAATTTTTAATGAGTATCACCGGGTTATTCCTGATATTCTTTTTAATTGTTCACCTGACTGTTAATTCAATGATCGTTTTTGACAGTACCGGTGTATTGTTTAACAAGGCGGCTCATTTTATGACCACCGACCCGGTTATAGCAGTAATCGAACCAATCCTTGCCATAGGTGTGATCTTGCATATTATTATTGCATCATTCATTACGGGTCAAAATCAATTGAGTCGCAATATCAATTACCCAGCCCTGGGCAGATATAAAAAGCGGGATGCTGCTGCCGGAAGCAACTGGCCTTCACGCAATATGTATATACTGGGGGCTGTAATCCTGATTTTTTTGGTGATTCACATCATCAATTTTTTCTGGAAAATGAAATTTACAGGTGATCCTTTACTTGAGGAAGCAACCAGCGCAGGAGGAAGTGTTGAAAATGCCTATGCACTTGTTGTAAGTAAATTTCAAATATGGTGGTACGTCGCCATTTATGTTATTGGATCGGTTGCTTTGGGGTTGCATCTGTATCATGGCGTCTGGTCTGCTTTTCAATCACTGGGCTGGAGCAACCGCAAATGGCGTAACATACTTAATCCCATCGGCGTGATCATCAGCGTTGTATTAGGTGGTGGCTTTGCTTTCATTGCTTTGTTTGCTTATATTCGATCAATAATCTAACTAGACAAAAATTTTATTATAATGACTGTATTAAATTCAAAAATACCCGAAGGCCCGCTTTCCGAAAAGTGGAAAAATCACAAAAATTCACTCAAGCTGGTTAGCCCTGCCAACAAGAAAAAAATGGAGATCATTATGGTTGGCACAGGTGTAGCTGGTGCTGCCGCAGCAGCCAGCCTCGGAGAAATGGGTTATAATGTCAAAGTGTTTTGTTATCAGGATTCCTCAAGGAGAGCGCATTCAGTGGCTGCCCAGGGTGGCATCAACGCTGCGAAAAATTACCGCAATGATAACGATTCCGACTACAGGCTCTTTCATGATATGCTCAAAGGTGGTGATTTCAGAGCAAGGGAAGCCAATGTGTATCGTGCTGCCGAAGTAAGCAACAACATCATTGACCAGCTTACCGCACAGGGCGTTCCTTTTGCCCGTGAATACGGTGGAACCCTTGCTACCCGGTCTTTCGGAGGTGTTCAGGTATCCCGGACATTTTATGCATCCGGACAAACCGGACAGCAGGTTTTGCTTGGGTCTTACACGGCATTGAAAAGACAGGAAGCCAAAGGAACTGTAAAAGTGTACGAACGAAGGCAAATGCTTGATATCGTTGTAAAAGAAGGACGGGCCCAGGGCATTGTTTGCCGCAACCT
Source organism: uncultured Bacteroidales bacterium (assembly GCA_964615585.1). Taxonomy (GTDB): domain Bacteria; phylum Bacteroidota; class Bacteroidia; order Bacteroidales; family ML635J-15; genus JAQIBY01. The sequence goes on from CAZTNS010000034.1 coordinate 9,363, forward strand.
GGTAACCGGCGAAATGGAAAGGTATTCAGCGCATGCAGTGGTGCTGGCCACAGGTGGTTACGGTACCATTTATTTCCTTTCCACCCTCGCTGTTAATTCCAGTGGAGCAGCTGCATACCTTGCTTATAAGAAAGGCGCCTTTTTTGCCAACCCCAGTTTTATTCAGATACATCCCTCATGCATCCCACAGCTCAATGAATACCAGTCTAAACTAACGCTCATGTCAGAGTCTTTGCGTAACGACGGACGTGTATGGGTGCCAAAAGAAAAAGGCGATAAACGCAAACCCACGGACATCCCTGTTGAGGAAAGAGACTATTACCTCGAACGCAGATACCCGGCATTTGGAAACCTCGTGCCGCGGGACATCGCTTCCCGTGCAGCAAAAGAACGCTGCGATGCAGGATATGGTGTGGGAGAAACAGGTTTTGCGGTATATCTTGATTTTGAAGATGCCATCAAAGAACAAGGGGCAAAAACCATCAAAGCCAAATACGGAAACTTGTTTGACTTGTATCAGAAAATCACCGGGGAAAATCCTTACAAACAACCCATGAAAATTTACCCGGCAGGACATTATACCATGGGAGGCCTGTGGGTTGATTATAACCTGATGACCACTGTTCCAGGCTTGTATGCCATTGGTGAAGCCAATTTCTCAGACCATGGTGCCAACAGGTTGGGTGCCAGCTCGCTGATGCAGGGCTCAGGGGATGGTTATTTTATTTTGCCATACACCATCGGTGATTACCTGGCGGATAAAATTAAAACAAAACCATTGTCAACCGATGATCCCGAATTTGAAAAAGCAGAAAAGGAAGTTCAGGACAAAATCAATAAACTGATGAACATCGGAGGCAAAACCACACCGCTGGCTTTTCATAAAAAACTGGGGAAAATCATGTGGAATTATGGTGGTATGGCCAGGAATGAAGAGGGTATGAAACAAGGACTGAAAGAAGTGACAGCTTTGGAAGAGGAGTTTTATAACGATTTAAAGCTTACCGGTGACACCGAAAGCATGAATCAGCCCCTCGAAAAAGCCCTCCGTGTGGCTGCATCATTTGAAATTTCCAGGTTGATGTTACGCGATGCGCTGAACAGAAAAGAATCCTGTGGAGCACATTACCGGGAAGAGTATCAGACAGAGGATGGGGAAGCCATGCGTAGAGATGATGAATACATGTATGTGGCAGCCTGGGAATACAAAGGCGATGGAAAAGAACCCGTATTGCACAAAGAAGATCTGAAATTTGAGTTTGTGACTCCAACCATGCGCAGTTATAAATAGAATAAAAATTACGAATGAAGTTAAAAAAAAAAGATAAAAAATGAAACTTACACTTAAAATCTGGCGGCAAAAAAGCGCAAATGATAAAGGTGGTTTTGAAACCTATACGCTTGATAATGTATCCCAGGATATGACTTTTCTTGAAATGCTGGATGCCTTGAATGAACAACTGATCGCAGAAAATAAAGACACGGTGGCGTTTGAACACGATTGCAGGGAAGGCATCTGCGGATCATGTGCCATGATGGTCAACGGCAGACCTCATGGCCCGGGACAGGAGATCACAACATGCCAGCTAAATATGAAGACTTTTAAAGATGGGGATACGATAGTTGTTGAACCATGGCGTACAAATTCATTCCCCGTGATCAAAGACCTCGTGGTTGACCGCAGTGCTTTTGAAAAAATCATGGAAGCCGGTGGTTTTATTGATGTGGACGTAGGTGCTGTCCCCGATGCCAATACTTATCCTGTCCACAAACACAAAGCCGAAGAAGCTTTTAGTGCGGCTGAATGCATTGGATGTGGCGCATGCGTTGCTGCATGTAAAAATTCATCTGCTATGTTGTTTGTTGCTGCCAAAGTTTCACAGTATGCCCTGTTACCACAAGGCAAAGTAGAAGGTGTCCAGCGTGCATGGAATATGCTTATGAAAATGGATGAACTGGGCTTTGGGTCATGTACCAATACCGGTGCCTGTGAAGCCGAATGCCCGAAAGGAATCAGCCTTGCACATATTGCACGCCTCAATCGTGAATTTATTAAAGCCGGTTTTACCAAATTAGCCGGAGAAAAACATTAACCTTATAATTTTATAGCATTATGGAAAAAATAAAACTTGATCTCAGTAACCTGGATAAGGTTTTTCCTGAAGATTTCTCAGAGGAACAAATAGCCAAAGCCAAAACATTGTTTCTGAAAACACTGGCAAAATCCAGCCACAAATTTTACAGTGGTAAAATACAAACAATCCCAAAAGCACCTGTTCCCGGTTTCAACTGGTTCAATGTATGGTACACACCAGGTGTATCGAAAATATCAACCAGCATACGTGATGATAACAACCTGTCTTTCGATTTGTCTAACCGTGGCAATATGGTGGCGGTAGTCAGTGACAGTACCCGCGTGCTGGGTGATGGTGATGTAACCCCGCCCGGAGGCCTCGGTGTGATGGAAGGTAAAGCATTCCTGATGAAATACCTCGGTGGCGTGGATGCAGTGGCTTTATGTGTGAACAGTTACAACGATAAAGGAGAACACGATCCCGATAAAATCATTGACTTTGTTAAAATGGTTGAGCCCAGTTTTGGAGCCATCAACCTTGAAGATATATCTCAGCCAAATTGTTTTAAAGTACTCGATACTTTAAGGGAAGAATGCGATATTCCCGTATGGCACGACGATGCCCAGGGTACAGCATCCGTAACCCTTGCCGGCCTTATCAATGCATTGAAAATTGCCGATAAGAAAATGGAGGATGTGAAAATTGTTTTACTTGGTGCAGGCGCTTCCAATACAACAATTGCCCGTTTGCTGGTTGCTGCTGGTGGTGATCCCAAAAACATGATCCTGTTTGACTCAAAATCTTCATTGCATAAAGGCAGAGACGATATCCGTCAGAATAAAGCCTTTTACAGGAAATGGGAATTGTGTGAAACAACAAATCCCGGCGGGGTAACAGACATTGCGGAAGCCATGCAAGGGGCTGATGTGCTGATAGCGTTGTCAAAACCGGGACCTGATACGGTAAAACCGGAGTGGATTTCTGCCATGGCCGATAAATCAATTGTGTTTACATGCGCTAACCCGGTACCGGAAATTTATCCCTACGCTGCCAAAGAAGCTGGCGCTTATATCACTGCCACAGGTCGTGGTGATTTCCCCAACCAGGTGAACAATTCCCTCGGTTTTCCCGGTATCCTGAAAGGGGCTTTGATGGTGCGTGCAAGTAGCATTACCGATAACATGGCTGTGGCTGCTGCCGAATCATTGGCCAAATATGCTGAAAAACGCGGCATTAACCCGGATGATATCATCCCGAAAATGGATGAAAGTGCCGTGTTCCCCGAAGAAGCTGCTGATGTGGCCATGCAGGCAATCAAAGATGGTGTGGCACGTGTTGAAATTACCCGGGAAGAAGCGTTCAACATTGCCAAAAAGGACATTGATTATGCACGTGGCCTTACTCATCACCTGATGGATGAAAATTACATTGATACCGTACCCCAGGAACTGCTTGATGATGCATTGAAAGCGGCCGTGGATGAAGTTAAATAAATATTTTATTAAGCTTGATTTTAAACGCTCCGTGTTTTCCGGGGCGTTTTTTATGCGTTGAAAAATTTCAAAATAGTGTTGGTAATATAAGCCAATTGTTCCCCTGTCAATTCAGTGTGCATTGGCAACGACAACACTTCATCTTTTAACATCGTAGATACCGGGAAAAATGCTGCGTCATGTTCATACGCTTCAAAAGCTTTCTGGGCATGCAGCGGTACAGGGTAATAGATGGCGCATGGAATGCCATTGTCAAGCAAATGTTTTTTTAAGCTATCGCGTTTGCCGTTGGTGATGCGTATGGTGTATTGATGAAAGCAATGCGTTGACCATGCTGCACGTTTTGGTGTCATGATGTGGGGACAGGATGAAAGTGCTGTGTCATAATGATCAGCAGCTCGTTGCCTGGCTTGGTTGTAATTATCCAGCCGTGGTAATTTGGCATTCAACACAGCAGCCTGTATGGTATCAAGTCGGCTGTTCACGCCAATTCTGTCATGATAATATTTTTTGCTAGACCCATGATTGACAATGCTCCGGATTTTTTCACCAAGCGCATCATCGTTGGTAAACAAAGCACCACCATCACCATAACAACCCAGGTTTTTGGACGGGAAGAACGATGTGCAGCCAATGTGGCCTATGGTGCCGGCTTTTGCCTTTTCTCCGGATTTGAAAGTGTAATCGCTGCCAATGGCCTGGGCCGTATCTTCAATGATATACAGGTTGTAACGCTCTGCCATTTTCAACAATGGTTCCATATCCGCGGTTTGCCCAAAAAGATGCACAGGCACAATGGCTTTGGTTTTTGGTGTGATCATTTGCTGAACCTGGTCAATGTCAATCAAAAAGGTTTCAGGATCAACATCCACAAGCACAGGAGTAAGCTTGAGCAAAGCAATGACCTCCACGGTTGAAATAAAGGTAAAATCCGTTGTGACGACTTCATCTCCCGGTTGTAAATCCAGTGCCATCATCGCAATTTGCAGGGCATCGGTGCCATTACCGCAGGATATGGCATGTTTTACCTGCATGTATTCAGCGAGCTTTGACTCAAAAGATTTTACCTGGGGGCCTTTTATAAAGGCTGAGTTTTCAATGACATCTGCAATGCCTGCATCTATTTCGCTCTGTATGTTTTTGTATTGATTATAAAGATCAACCATTTGAATTTTTTCCATAGACTGAATTTTTTACGAAAATAAGAAGTTTTGATGTGAAAACATAAATCTGTTTGGTTTAATCTATCCATCCTTCTAAAGCAGTCAGAATTGCCCGAGGCATTATTGCAATTCTTGTACCATTGTATTATTGGACTTCAATTAATATTCCGTATTAAGATTTTCAGTGTTTTACAGATAATAAAAGTTATAAAAATAGCCATTGCCCGTCCGACATGATTTAGTACTGCATGGCTATACAAATGAGTTGCAACTGTTGAGTTCACATCACTCACTCAATGCCTTCAGTGTTCTGATATCCATACCTGAAGGTTCCTGAAAAACACGTAGATTGAATTTATGTACCACAGACATGGCATGGTCAAGCAGGCGTGCCTGTACCTGCTCATAATTTACCCATGATTGGATTTTGCTGAAAGTATAAAACTGCACCGGTAAGCCTTTGCTCGAAGGTTCCAGGTACCTGACCATACAGATCATGGAATCGTAAATGTCTTTGTTGCCGACCATATATTCAAGCATGTGCCTGCGATAAATTGCTGAGTTGGTCAGGGGTTCATTATTTTTTTTCAGTAATTCAATGATATCATCTATGCCCGGAATTTTAGCCATTTGTTCAATTTCATTTTCGCTGCAATAATGTATTGAATTGATATCCAGGCTAATTGATCGGGCTATGCGCCTTCCTCCGGATTCTTCCATGCCGCGCCAGTTGTTAAACGCTTGTGAAACCAGTGCATAGGTTGGAATGGTAGCAATGGTTTTATCCCAGTTCTGAATTTTTACTGTATTTAGTGTGATTTCGATAACCGGTCCGTCAGCGTTATGTGTCGGCATGGATATCCAATCGCCAATGCGTACCATATCATTGGCTGAAAGTTGTATGCCGGCTACCAGTCCGAGGATGCTATCCCTGAAAATCAACATCAAAACTGCTGTGATGGCACCGATGCTGGCAAATATTGCTCCTACTTTTATGTCCAGCAATATTGATAATATGGCAACGATAAAGATGGCATAAGCAATAATTTTGACTACTTGTATATAGCTTTTTATGCTGGTGCCACGCTCCTTACCTGTGGACATGTCGTATATCTCATTCAACCCGTTAAGAAAAGCATTGATCACCATAATGCTGATGACAATCATGTATATCTGAGCCCCTTTTTCAATGATGGTTGTGAGTACCTCTATATCCGGAAAGGCATAATCAATGGTATAATAAACCAATATGGCGGGGGCAAAATGTGCAATCCTTTTAAACAACTTTTTTTCCAGCAATACATCATCCCATTTTGTTTTTGATTTACGTATGACTTTTCTCAATGCTCCCAGTAGCACATGGCGGGTTATAAAATCAAACAACCATGCAACCAGTGTAATGAGAATGAGAATGACAAATACTGCGATTATTTCAGCAGTTTCAAATCCTACCCCCCAGTTCATCAGGATTTTTTCAATCGCAACTCCAAGGTTTTCTTTTTCCATAGGACAATTATTTGTAGTTTTACCTTCGTAAAGATAAGCAATCAAAAAATGAAAACAAAAACAGGTGTTCTTTTGGCATGGTTGTTCATTACCGCTAATATTTTGACTGCACAGGATACAAAATACGAGTTGTGGTTCTCAGATAAAGCATTGAGGTTGGATATGTATCATGGTGGTACTGCAAGTGATGAATATTTCAGATTAATAAGCATGACGATGGAAGCAGTATATGCAGGGCCGCGTCAAACCATTTCTCCTTTCTTACATGGTAACTATGTGATAAAAATGAAATCTCCGGATGGAGAAGTTATTTATGCAAAGGCTTTCAATACGTTGTTTGAAGAATGGCAGGATACTGATTTGGTAAAGGAAGGAGCCAGGGTTTTCAAAGAGAGCCGGTATTTACCATTTCCCAAAGGTGAAGTTCAGATTGAAATCTATTGCAGGGGCACATCCATGGATTTACTGAAGTGCTGGGAAATGAATTTTGATCCGGATAAAGACCGGTATCATACTGATAATTCAGACAGATACGAATTTCAGTTAATTCACGGGAAAGATAATCCTGCAGAACAACTTGATATCATTATTGTAGCAGAAGGCTATACTGAAGCACAAATGGAGGATTTTGAAAATGATGCAAATAGATTTGCATCGTATTTTTTGGAAACACCGCCTTTTGATACATGTAAAGAAGACATTGCTTTTCGAATTGTCAAAGTGGTTTCACAGGAAAACGGTTGTGATTTACCTGGTGAAGGAATTTGGAAAAATACAGCGCTGGATGCACAATTTTATACCTTTGGAAGTGAACGCTATCTTACCACCATGGATTATCATAAACTAGCGGATATAACGGCTGCTGTTCCTCATGACCAGGTGGTTGTGCTTGTCAATACAGAAAAATACGGTGGTGGTGGGGTATTTAATCATTTTTCAGTGGTAAGTGCTGGAAATATATTTTCTTTAAGGGTATTTATGCATGAGTTCGGCCACGCTTTTGGAGGGCTGGCTGATGAATATCACACATCACCGACAGCCTATGTGCAGCATCCTGATCTGATTTACGAACCCATTGAACCTAATGTAACCAGCCTTGTGGATTTTGAAGCCAAATGGAAAGATATGGTACATGATTCTGTACCCGTTCCCACACCAGATACAAAAGCATACAATGATATTGTTGGTGTATTTGAAGGAGCCCGCTATTTAAGCGAAGGTATGTACCGACCTTTTACCAATTGCCTTATGAGATCTGTTGATGTGGATTTTTGCCCCGTATGCCGTCTGATACTATCACGTTTAGTAAGGTATTATAATGGGAAGGAGGAATAAGCATAAGTGGGATTTTGGCAGAGAAAGTCGAAATATTATGTGTTTTTCAGGGGTTAATACAACCTAATCCTGTATATTTTATGATTTTGGCTGCATCCGGCATAGCTAAAAACAGGCTAATGGGTATAATGCCATGTCAAACACAGAGCGATAAGCAAGATGCTTAATAATGAACTGATTCTGTGAATTTTCTGTAAATGGATGCCTGATTCTGTTTTTCTCGCGAGCAGCCCTCCGGAAATGAGGGACAACAGAACTGTGAGACCTGTAAGACCTGTTATAGTTATGCCTGTAATTTGTGCCTCTTTTCCCTGGAGTAGGTTTACCATTTCAATCACAACAAAAACAATGGTACCCACTGATAGCAATTTGTGAAAGTTAGATAGAATGAAAGGATAGGGGTGTCCTTTTCTGTGTAGTATCAATCCTGTAATGACGGAGAATAACAATAATAACAGTGCTATTATAATGATTTTGCTGAAAAATACCATAATATTTATCTCTTATTTGTGTCGTTTACAATTTGGTGAATTTGCCATAATGTTTCTTTCCGTTTTTGCTTTCGGCTTTAATAATGTATATACCCGGGGTTAAACCTGAAACCGGTATTTGATGATTGCCTGTCAGGTTTGTTTGCATTACACAATGCCCCGTGATATTGTATATTCTGACTTGAGCGGTTTCAGGAATTTCAAGAAACAACATGTCTTCTACAGGGTTCGGATATACTGACAATGTGTTGACAGCATGTTCATTGTTTGAAAGGCATTCAAACGCATATCTTTCTCCTGCCCTGGAGTTGTCTCCCTTGTATGTTGGATATGTTTTGTTGCGATCATATTCCTGTTCATCAAAGTCAAATACATTGATATATGTGGAATCTTCAGAACCTGATGTTTCGTAACTCAATACAACCAATTCGGGATACGGGTCGCTATCAACATCGCCAAGATTGATGCCATTGATAAAAGTGAATCCCGGTACCATTTTGGGGAAACCTGCCAATTCTGTGAACTGAATGTCAGTACCTGTGTTTACCATGTGATATGCATGTATAAAGCCTAAGCCTGTCTGTGTTATCATGTTGCTGCCTGTGAACACGTAATACCCGTTTTGATTGGTACATTTCATAACAGTAATGAAACCTTCAAGGCCATCTGTACGTTCAAAAAAGCCGTTTTGATTGCCGGTATCATAATAAATGGCAGGATAATTGCCTTCGCCGGTTGCCCCCGGCTGCCCAATCAGCAGGAAATCCATATCGCAATTGTTGCCAAAGCATGTCGGAGGCCCGTATGTCCAATTGCTGTCTGCGGTCAGTACTGGATATCCCTCAAGCATGTTCCCGCTGGTATCCATGCAATAAAAACCGGGTTTGTTTCCATGATTTGCTCCGGTAATAAAATCATCAGCAGACGAGAATAGTTTGTTTGGTGACTGAGCATGTACCAGCAGGGGAGACTGGTAGGAATATTTTATGCTGTCATTTTCAACAGGAAAACCACTTTTTTGGCTGCCATCAGCATTAAATGCATATAAGCCGGTTGTTGAACATGTGATTATATCGGCATTTCCGGCTTTGTTGCCGATGCTTCCAAATGTTCCTGCACTAGGTGTTACTGCAGGTACACCTTCTATTTCATGGGGCCAGTTGTCAGAAAAAGGGGTTCCGTCAGCTTTTAATACATGCAATTTTCCCGGCAAATCAGTATCGTTGCGCTCTGATGTCAGGATTTCCATGTTGCCGTCACCGTCAATGTCTGCCAGCGCAGGAGCACAAATCATCCAATGGTTACTGAAATTCAGCGGCCAACCGTCCAGTACATTTCCTTCGTGATCAAAACCATATACCCTGCCGTTGTTTGGATGTCCCCCTGTATTTAAAAATATTTCAATCTTGCCGTCACCATCAATGTCAGCTGAGGATGGCGGATAAATAGCTGTGCCTTCTATATGCCGGTGCCACAACAAATCCCCATTGCCTTTAAAAGCATAAATTGTATCATTGATGCCGGTAATGATTTCATCTTTGCCATCGTTGTTAATATCTTCGAGACATACCCCGCGAAAATTTTTAAATGAAAGATCCGGAACAAAAGATTTTGGCCATGGTTCAGCTTGTTTATCCAAGCTGTTCTTTGAAAATTGCAGATGTGGCAATTCTGTGGTATATACCTTGCCAGAATCATCAATATGGGCCTCTATTACTTGTGCTTTAACTGAAATGCAAAGGCAAACAGTTATGAAAAATCCTGTTATAATATATCTCATGCTGGTTTGATTTTGTTTTAAACCTTAAAGATATGAATAGTTTGATATATTTTACAATGTTTTCAGGAAAAGGAATTATGGCAAGTTCTTTATTGAAAGTTCATGATAATGTTATCATTTTTTAGACCTTTGTAAAAAAAACAGGATGGAGAATAAACAACAAGTTTTGGAATTTGTAGGAGCTACCAAAGAGACGGTGCAGCTCATTGAATCTGCTTCTGGAATGAATCTTGAAGACTTTGTGCGGGCATGTCAGTACATTTTACCCCTGTTGTATGCAAAAGCCTGTCAATTACCCTCTCTTGAAAATGAACTTCAGGGTGAAATTGAAAATTATGTCACTCCAGAACATTACGAATATGTCAAAAGCAGCCTGAAAGAAAAATTGGGTGATTTTGATGCAGTCATTCATCTTGAGGATAATTTTCTTATGAATACTGAAGACTATTTCCATGTGGAAATGTCAGAATTATTTGCCGATATTTATCAGGATATTGGTAATTTTATGGCACAATATCGTGATGGTGATGAGATTGTTCGCAATGATGCTGTGTGGGAATGCAAGTACAATTTTGAACACCATTGGGGTTTGAGAACACTTGTGCTTACCGAGTATTTGCATAAATTGATTACCAGTGAGGATTTTAAAAAAACAAACAAGTAGTATGGGTGATTTTAATATTGAAGAAATAAACGATCAGCAAATACGTAACCTGCATCAAATCACCTTTGGAGGTGAAATTGTAGTTGTTACAAATGAAGCGGATGAACAGGAGGCCATTGAGCATTTTTCGGATTGTCAGGTCATTGGTTTTGATACAGAAACAAAGCCTTCGTTTAAAAAGGGAAAATCCAATCAAAACAATGTGGCATTGTTACAATTGGCATCAGAAACCAAAGCTTTTTTATTTCGTATGAACATGAGGTCGTTGCCGGAAGGTATTGTCAACATATTGGCGTCAGAACTTCCTGTTAAGGCCGGAGTAGCCATTCACGATGATATTAAAGCCTTGCAGCAAATGTATCAGTTTGAAGCGGCCGGCTTCGCAGATGTTCAGGATATGGCTGAAGAAGCCGGATTGAAGGTGAAAAGCCTGAGAAAACTCACCGCTATGCTTTTTCACATGCGCCTGTCAAAATCACAGCGTCTGACAAACTGGGAAGCCAAAAGCTTGTCTGAACCGCAGATAATATATGCTGCAACAGATGCCTGGATTAGCCTGAAAGTTTATTATGCCTTAAAATCTGTCGTATGAAACCTACATCATCCGCCATCCGGTGTAACACATAACGATGATTATTCGCAGGAATGCCATTGACAATGGCAGTGACATAAATGGAGGTTCCATCCCGACAGGTTATGACAGTTAAAAATATAAAAATAAACATATGAAAACAGTAGATATCAATTACCGTATTCTGTATGCAGATACCGATGCCATGGGGATCGTTTATTATGCCAATTATTTGCGGTTTTATGAAATGGGAAGAGATGCTTATTTGAGATCATTGAATATGTCAGAAGAAAGCATGAAAAGTGAGGGGGTTATTTTTCCTGCTATATCTGTTGATATGCAATATCTGATGCCTGCACAACTGAAAGATGTAGTCATTGTTAAGACTGGCATGGTGGAAGTCCCGCAAGTGCGTCTTTTATTCAACCAGTCTGTTATTCATCCTGAAAAAGGATTGTTGAATGAAGCCAATATAACACTGGCCGCAGTTAACCCTGATACAATGCGTCCCTGCCGTTGTCCCCATGCATTACAACAAGCTGTAAAAGCACTATTGTAATGAGTATTATTATGAGTGTTGATTTTCTTTGCTTGTTTATAACTTGTTTTTATTTGTAAGTGATTGATATATAGTGGCAGTATGGGCTATTTCGCACCAAAGCCAACAATCTGTTTATCAAATAGTAATGCAATTATTTGTTTATAGGCAGAAAAAATCCTTACTTTTGCTCGATGTAACCAAAACATCTTTTGTTATGTTTACAAAAAAAGACATCAAATTCCTCAAAACGAAAGGCATTGACCCGGAACGCCTTAATAAACAAATAGATGAAATCAAAGCAGGAAAGAAGTACCTGGATGTTGACCGGCCTGCTACTGCAGGAGATGGAATATTTGTGGCATCAAAAGATGAAATTGATGAATATATTAATCTTTATGAGGAAAGGTTATCCCATTTAAAGGTAACCAAATTTGTTCCTGCGTCTGGTGCAGCTACGAGGATGTTTAAACGTTTGGCATATTTACGAGACCATTATAAAGGAAATATGGAGGAGTTTATTGAAGTGAGTTCCGAGAAAGATTTTTATAGCTTGAAAAATACTTTTGAAAAACTTGATAAATTTGCTTTTTACCCTGAATTGTTCAAACGATTTTTCCGTCGTGGCCAGAATCTTGAACGTATTCTGAATAAAAATGAATACAATAAAGTGGCCAGAATGATCTTAAGTAAACGGGGGCTTAATTACAGGAATATCCCTAAAGCCCTGATTTTGTTCCATAAATATCCTGGACATTCCAGAACCGCATTTGAAGAGCATCTCGTAGAAGGAAAAATGTATTGCCGTTCTAAAGAAAATGAAATAAATATACATCTGACCATAAGAAATCAATACAGGTCTTTGTTTGAAAAACGGTTTAAACATGCATTGAAACATTTTCTTGATGATGGTGATGATGTAAAATTTAATCTTGAGTTTTCAGAACAGTCGGAATCTACAAGCAGCATCGCATTAACAGAAAAGAATAAACTTTTGCGTGATAATGATAATAAATTGGTTTTACGTCCGGGCGGACATGGTGCATTAATCTATAATCTGAACAGCATTGAATCGGATATGATATTCATCAAAAACATTGATAATGTTGCCCCTGATACCATTAAACATGAAACTGTCAGGTATAAAAAATTCATCGGAGGTGTAATGTATGCTTACCGTGACAAGATTTTTAGTATTTTGAAACGTCTTGATAAGACACCTTTACCCACTGATAAAGAATGGAAAGAAATACTGGATTTTGTTGAGAATAAATTACATCACAAGTGCTCCGGAAACAGGAAAGCTAAGGCTGTGGCTGAATTGAAACTGTTTCTGAACAGGCCAATACGTGTGTGTGGTATGGTTCCGAATTCAAGTGAACCTGGTGGAGGGCCTTTTTGGGTCAATGAAGCAAAAGGTAAACAGTCTTTACAAATTGTTGAAAAAAATCAGATTGATCTAGATAATGAGAAAAGTCTTGAAATGTTTGAATCTTCAACCCATTTCAATCCTGTTGATATTGTATGCAGTACCAAAGATTATAAAGATAAAAAATTCAATTTGCTCAACTACCGTGATGAGAAATCCGGCATGGTGGTGAAAAAAACAGAAATGGGCCAATCGATAAAGTCATATGAAATGCCGGGCCTGTGGAATGGTGGCATGAGCGAATGGATTACCCTTTTTGTTGAAGTGCCGTCAATTACATTTAATCCGGTAAAAGAACTCAATGATCTTCTTAGAATGGAGCATCAGACAGCAAAGTAATAAATCTGAAACAAGCCCATTGATAGTTTATTAATGTATCTTTTCTTTTTCTGATTTTGCAATTACCACCGAACCACAGGTATCGCTCCATACATTGGTGGCAGTACGAAACATATCCAAAATCCTGTCAACTGCCAGAATAAGGCCGATGCCTTCAAGTGGGAGCCCGACAACCGATAGTATAATGCTGATCATAACGAGTCCGGCCATGGGAACCGCTGCAGCACCAATTGATGCCAGCAATCCTGTAAGTACTACAATAAGCTGTTGTACAATACTGAGGTCGATACCGTAGGCCTGAGCAATAAACATGGCTGCCACACATTCATATAGTGCTGTGCCATCCATGTTAATGGTAGCTCCAAGTGGCAATGTGAAGCTGCTGATTTTTTTTGAAACACCTGCTTTATTTTCCACTTCATCCATGGTTAAGGGGAGAGTGGCACCTGATGATGAAGTTGAAAAAGCCGTTATTACCGGTGTTTGCATTGATCTGAAATGTTTGTAAGGGTTGATTTTTCCTATGAGGCGTACAATCAGGGGCAAGGTAATAAACGCATGAAAAAACAAAGCTGCCAATACAGTTATCATGTATAATCCCATGCTTGACATCAGAGCTCCCAAATTATCCTGTGCTGCGATTTTTGATGCCACCAGTCCGAAAATGCCGAAAGGCGTGAACTTGATGATAAACATGGTCACTTTCATCATCACTTCAAAAACCGCATTGAAAAAATCTTTCAACGGTGTTTGATATTTGTCTTTAACACGGGTGATAAAAAAACCAAATAACATGGAGAAAAATATGACCGAGAGCATTTGGGAATTGTCTGCAAAGGACATGAATAGATTGTCGGGAATGATGTTTATCAGTGTGTTGCCAAGTGTTTCGGGGGTAATGTCCAGATTAACTTCAGCAGCCAGATTAATATCAGCCCCGACACCGGGTTTCAGAATGTTCACAAAAATCAAGCCCACAAAAAGTGCAAGGATTGTCGTCATCAGATAATAACCAATGGTTTTTAAACCAAGGCGTCCCAGGTTTTCAGCCCCGCCGAGATTGGCCACACCTGAGATCACCGAACTTAGTATCAGAGGGACAATGATCATTTTAAGCGCCCGAAGAAAAATGACCCCCATCCATTCAACATATTCTACATGTTCTTTAAAATACACCCCGAAAAATACGGCCAAAACAAGTGCTGCTAATATCTGCCAGTGTAATTTGAACTTTTTCATACGTCAGATTTTCACCCTAAAGAAACAAAATTTTCCGGCTTGTTACAAATCTCTGTGTACACGTATCTCACATTGATATTTAATTGTGTTTAAGATTGATTTCAATCTTTTTGATCTGATTGTTACAAGATTCTACGCATATCCATTGATAGTATCCTGCAATAAGTTACTGAAGTTTCGCAGTTTATAAACAATTAAAGGTTCTACTGCAAACTTAGTGGGTAATGGTAATGATTGAATTATTACTGTTGAGT
>CAZTNS010000035.1:0-6795 GCA_964615585.1 uncultured Bacteroidales bacterium
ATGTACAGGCTTAGAGGTCGATTTCACCAACACAGGCACTGTGACCAACACAACTTATGAATGGGACTTTGGTGTTGATGCAACACCCCCAGATTTAACCGATGAAAATCCGACCGGCATTGTCTATAGTTCAGCCGGAACCAAAACAGTACAGTTAGTTACCACCAACATCACAACCAATTGTACCGATACCATGACAAAAACATTTACCATTCATCAACGGCCTGATGTCAGCTTTACCCATTCGGGCGATGCCTGCCTCAGTGCTGATTTTGATTTTGAAAATACAGGAAGCACAGGAAGCACATGGTCATATTCATGGGATTTCGGGGAAGATGCTGTACCGGCAACTTCCACAGGCGAAAACCCTGATGGAATCAATTATACAACCAGTGGCACAAAAACCATTCTCTTTACCATCAGCAGTGAACATTGCTCTAATTCCACATCACAAACCATTGACGTGTTTGAAACCCCTGAAGCTGATTTCACAAGTACAGCTCCGGAATGTACAGGCTTAGAGGTCGATTTCACCAACACAGGCACTGTGACCAACACAACTCATGAATGGGACTTTGGTGTTGATGCAACACCCCCAGATTTAACCGATGAAAATCCGACCGGCATTGTCTATAGTTCAGCCGGAACCAAAACAGTACAGTTAGTTACCACCAACATCACAACCAATTGTACCGATACAATCAGAAAAACATTTACGATACACCAAACACCGGACGTAAGTTTTACCCACACAGATTCCTTATGCCTGAGCGGCACTTATGATTTTCAAAACACAGGTGCCACAGGTGAAGACTGGAATTATGCCTGGGATTTTGGAGAAACAGCCATACCATCTACAGCCAACGCTGAAAATCCCCAGGGGATTCAATACATGACAAGTGGGAAAAAATACGTCAGCCTCATCATCAGCAATGCACATTGTTCCAACACGGCTGAAGACTCATTGTATGTACTGGAAACTCCCCGTGCTGATTTTACGAGCACCGCACCGCAATGTACAGGATTGCCGGTGGACTTTACCAACATTGGAGATTCTGTCAATGTCAGTTATGAATGGAGCTTTGATGAGGGTTCAACACCATCTACCAGCACAGATCAACATCCTGCAGATATAGTTTACGCTACTGCAGGCACCAAAGAAGTGACCCTTGTGCTGACTAATAATACCACAGGATGTACAGATACGATGATGCACAGCATCAACATCAACCAAACACCGGATGTGAGTTTTACACACAATGCCCCGGTATGTGGCGATACAGGCGTGATTTTCCAGAATAGCGGCAGCACCGGAAGTAACTGGAGTTTCAGTTGGGATTTTGGAGAAAATGCCGTGCCCGGAAATTCAACATCCGAAAATCCAAACGGTATTATGTACACCAAAGGTGGAACCAAAACAGTTACATTGGGGATCACTGACGGAACATGTTCAAATACCATTTCACAGGATATTGAAATACATGATTACCCAACTGTGGATGCAGGATCAGATACAACCATCTGTGCCAACAGAAATGTACAAATCGGCACACCTGAAATCAGCGGTTACTCCTATCAATGGTTCCCCACAAGTACACTTGATCAGGGAAACATTGCCCAACCGGTAGCCAGCCCTGAAGCACAAATCACCAATTACATTGTGCTGGTAACCGATGATGCAACCGGATGCCAGGCTACAGATACCATTGAAGTGACCATGTTGCCCCCTGCTGTTGCAGATGCAGGTACAGATGTCGAAATATGTTTTGGAGATAGTATTCAGATTGGAACAGCCCTGATAGAAGGACAATCCTATTACTGGACACCTCAAAATGGCATGGCCGATATCAATAAGCCTAACCCCATTGTAAAACCTGAAGAAACAACCACTTATACAGTCCATACAACCTATGAGGGATGTGATACCGTAACGGATGACGTGGAAGTCATCGTTCACCCATTGCCTGACATCAATGCAACAGGCCCCAACAGCGAAGATACCGTTGAAATTGCCCGTGGAGAATCAACCCCGTTGGTTGCAACAGGCGGTGTACAATATGAATGGGTGCCTCCATTCTCACTGAACAATTCCTGGATATACAATCCTGTTGCCACACCGGATGAATCCACTCTTTATACCGTAACGGGTACCGATGTGTTTGGCTGTGTCAACGATGATGATGTTTATGTGCTTGTCAGGACACCCGGTTTTTATATCCCATCCGCATTTACACCGAACGACGATGGCACAAACGATATCTTTTACATCCGTGTTAAAGGCACGAAAGTTTTTGAGCTGAATATTATGAGCCGTAGTGGTGATCTCTTGTATCACTCATCAAATCCCCATGAAGGATGGGATGGAACAGTACAGGGAACCGGAGAAGAAGTTCCGGCCGGGGCGTATGTATATCATACAAAAGGCGAATTCAGCGACGGTGAAAAATTCAACGAATCAGGAATTGTTAACTTAATTCGATAAATAAATAAAATCAATAAAAATGAAAACAAATCAGAAAAACATGCGCGTTATGAAAAAAATACAATTAGTCATTCTCGGTTTGATCATCAGTTGGGCAGCATTTTCTCAGGATGTTAGACATTCACAGCCTTATTCCGTACCCCTGAAACTTAATCCTGCCCTGATGGGGTCAGACGACAACATCAATGCAAAACTCAATTACCGTATGCAGATGCCAAGCATTGACAACGGCTATACAACCGCAGCCTTTACAGCCATGGCGACTGTGTATAAACAGGGAGATGGAAGCAAACTGGATGTCGGGGTGTATGCAATGAACGATGAGGCAGGTGCTTTTCATCACATCGAAGGCATGCTTGCTGTGAACTATAACCTCCGTCTAAGCGAAAGCGGACACTTTTTGAGCGCTTCTGTGTATGGGGGATTCAACCAGAAATTCCTCGATACCGATGGCCTCACCTTTGATGACCAGTATGAAGTCGGAAGTTTTGAAGCCTCAAACCAAACCAGCGAAACCGTGATGCATGAGTCCATTTATTACATTGATGCCGGGTTTGGGTTGATGTGGTTTTACCAACCCAGGGAAGAAAGCAACATTAACGCATTTGCCGGGATTTCCGCTTTTCATGTAAATCAGCCAAACGAAAGTTATACCGAAGAAACCGGAACACTGTATGCCAAATACGCTTCACAGGCAGGTATAAAAATCACGCCTGAAGGCAGTAAACTCACATTTACTCCAAACATCCTCGGTTCCACGCAGAACGGCCAAAATGAACTGGCTACCGGGGTTTATACGGATTATGCCATCAATGAAACTTTTAAAGCACGTATTGGAGCCTGGTACAGGGCACAAAACACACTTGCTTTTGTGGTGGGATTTGAGTTTATGCAGGTTTATGTAGGTTACAGTTACGATTTGCCGAATTCCGCATTGAGCAACATGGTAAATGGTGCCAACACCCACGAAATTAGCTTGTCATATTATTTCAACACATCATCCGAAGAAAGTTATAAAATGTTTTAAAAAAACACATTCTTATGAAACCTCCATTGTCCAACCACCTGTCAGGGCTTCCATTATTAAAACTTACACAAACAGGTTTTTATAATGGCCGACCTGACAGGTGGTTGCCTGGACAGGTTAAGGTTATGACCGTTGAAAATATAAAATATAAACAACATGAATAAAATAAGATATTTAATACCATTATTAGCCATTCTGTTATTGGTTATGCCTGCCAGGGCACAGCTTAATACAGATGATACCCCAACTGTTACTGAACTGGTTGAAGATATTTTGCTCGGAGAAGGTGTGCAGGTTTACAACATAACTTCAACCGGGGCTAACCGGGCCATTGGTTCCTTTACAACCCTTCCGGCAACCTTTCCTGAAGTCCCAATGGATGGTGGAGTCATCATGTCAACAGGGGATATTGCCGATGCAGAAGGGCCTAATAATTCAGGTGGTACTTCCTCTAACAACGGGAGACCAGGCGATGCCGATTTAGAAAACGTTATCGGTGCTTCCCCCGGTTCCACCAACGATGCCGCAGTCATAGAATTTGATTTTTATTCCCCGGCCGACACGGTAAGGTTTAATTATATATTTGCTTCCGAGGAGTACAGGGAATATGTATGTAATTTTAACGATGCCTTTGCCTTTTTACTCACCGGCCCCAATCCTGCAGGCGGCAACTATACTAACCAGAACATTGCCCTTGTCCCGGGTACAAGCACCGAAGTAGCCATTAAAACCGTAAATAATGGTGACTCCAATAGTACATGCCCTGAAGAATATTCAAATCAAATGTATTACGTTGATAATGGCGATGGAAGCACCCCTTGGAATAATCCAAACGTGGAATACGATGGCTTAACCGATGTTTTTACCGCGGTAGCCATTATAGAACCCTGTGAAGAATATCATATTAAACTTGTCATTGCTGATTACGGCGATCATTTATATGATTCAGGCGTTTTTCTGGAAGCCAACAGTTTTTCAGCTGATGTTGATACCATGCTGGCAGATTTTACGCATGAAGGTCCCGGCTGCACAAATGAAGATATTCAATTTTTGAATGCCGGTTCCAGTGGCACAGGGGTGACTTTTGAATGGACGTTTGGCGGCGGAGCCACACCGGCAAGTTCATCCGCTGAAAATCCTGTTGTCAGTTGGAATACCCCGGGCCTGAAACAAGCTGATCTTAAAGCAACAAAACTCAAATGCGATGGCGTTTCAAACCCAGTTATAGATTCAGCAATGGCAACAAAATACGTAAATGTGTATGAAAGGCCGGATGCTGATTTTACATTTACCGACAGTATATGTGCCGGCAATTCGGTGCAATTTACTAACAATGGCTCATCAGGCAGTGCATTTTCACATGAATGGACATTCACTGCGGATGCCCAGCCATCTGAGGCTTATACCGAGAACCCGGAAATTATGTTTGCAACTCCCGGAGACAAACCTGTAAAACACACTGTTTACAATGACCATTGTTCTCATACCACAATAGATACAGTAACTATATCACCTACACCCGAAGCAGATTTTACCCATACAGGGCCGGTATGCATTGACCAGGGCATTGATTTTGCCAATACAGGTACCAGTGCCGGTGTTAGTTTTGAATGGTCATTCAGTCCGGATGGTGTACCTGCTACCAGCGCAATTGAAAACCCAACCGGTATTATGTTTGCCACACCTGGTTTAAAAACTGCTACGCTCGTTGTCACTGACAACCTGAGCGGATGCCAGGACAGCATATCAAAGACATTTGAAATTTTACCTGTACCTGTTGCCAATTTTACGTTTGCAAACAATGTGTGTATAGGCACAGGTGTTGATTTTGCCATTACCGGCAGCACAGGCAATGAATACAGTTATTCATGGGATTTTGGAAGCCATGCATCAACTTCGGGATCCACTGCTGAAGATCCGCAAAACATTTCATTCAGTTCAAGTGGAAACCATACCATTACTTTGAGTGTATCAAACAATACCTGCGTCGCAACAACCACCCATGTGCTTACGGTAGAAAATTCCCCTGCTCCGGAGGTATCATTTACCAGCACAGCACCTGCATGTGGGAATGATCCGGTAGATTTCAGTTTTGACGGTGACCCGGCAGGGCTGGATTTTGACTGGGATTTTGGTCCCGGTGCAACCACAAGTACATCAACCGCTGTTAATCCATCAGGCATCGTGTTCGACAACAACGGAACACAAACCATCACGCTGACAGTGACAGATGCAGGATCAGGCTGCTGGAATGAAGCTCAGCAAACCATCAACATTTATCAGGACCCGGTAGCATCCTTTGATTTTACCGATTCAATTTGTATTGGAGCAAGCCTTGATTTCCTCAATACAGGTTTAACCGGCCAGGAATATTCATACACCTGGGATTTTGGAACCGGTGCCACACCATCCACTTCCAGCGCTGAAAATCCATCAGGCATAACATACAGCAGCGGTGGTGATAAAATAATAACATACACCGTGTCAACGTCAAATTGCACAGAAACCCTGACAGACACTGTGCATGTGAAAAATTCACCACAGCCTGAAATTGAATTTACGTCAACAGCCCCTGATTGTGAAAACGATGAGATCACCTTCACCATTCTAAATTACGATCCGCAATTTGATTATTCATGGGATTTTGGTGCCGATGCTACACCAGGTACTTCTTCTGCCCAGGAACCTGTAGTTACTTATAGTTCGCCGGGCACAAAAACCGTTCAACTCTACGCTGAACATCCGGTAAGTGGTTGCAATAATGAAGGTTCTCAAACCATCAACATTTATGATGATCCGGTAGCATCTTTTGATTTTACCGATTCGATTTGCATAGGTGAAAGCCTTGATTTCCTCAATGCAGGTTCAACAGGGCAGGAATATTCATACACCTGGGATTTTGGAACCGGTGCCACACCATCCACTTCCAGCGCTGAAAATCCATCAGGCATAACATACAGCAGCGGTGGTGATAAAATAATAACATACACCGTGTCAACGTCAAATTGCACAGAAACCCTGACAGACACTGTGCATGTGAAAAATTCACCACAGCCTGAAATTGAATTTACGTCAACAGCTCCTGATTGTGAAAACGATGAGATCACCTTCACCATTCTTAATTACGATCCGCAATTTGATTATTCATGGGATTTTGGTGCCGATGCTGCACCAGGTACTTCTTCTGCCCAGGAACCAGTAGTTACTTATAGTTCGCCGGGCACAAAAACAGTTCAACTCTACGCTGAACATCCGGTAAGTGGTTGCAATAATGAAGGTTCTCAAA
>CAZTNS010000035.1:6895-23909 GCA_964615585.1 uncultured Bacteroidales bacterium
CGTCAACAGCCCCTGATTGTGAAAACGATGAGATCACCTTCACCATTCTAAATTATGATCCACAATTTGATTATTCATGGAATTTCGGTGCAGGTGCTACACCACCTACCTCAACCCTTTCTGAGCCTGTCGTTACATACAATTCGCCGGGCACAAAATCTGTTCAATTGTACGCTGAACATCCGGTAAGTGGCTGCAATAATGAAGTAACTCAAACCATCAATATTTATGATGATCCGGTGGCTTCCTTTGATTTTACCGATTCAATATGCATTGGAGCAAATATTGATTTCACCAATACAGGTTCAACCGGCCAGGAATATTCATACAGTTGGGATTTTGGGCCCGATGCCACACCATCCACTTCCGCTGCTGAACATCCATCGGGGATCAGCTACACAAGCTCCGGTGATAAATTGATTACATTTACGGTATCAACACCGCAATGTACAGAAAGCTTTACGGATACATTGCACATCCGTAATTCACCCGCACCTGTACTTGATTTCTCATCCACTGCGCCTGCATGTGAAGCAAATGATGTATCATTCGTCATTTCTGATTACGATGCTTCGCTTGAATACAACTGGTTTTTTGGCACGGATGCCACTCCTCCGGGCTCAAGCAATGCCGAACCTGTTGTAGTTTACAGCTCACCCGGGGTTAAAACGGTTACCTTGTTTGCAAATAATCCTGCCAATGGGTGTGGCAATGAAATCAGTAAAACCATCAACATCCACCCACGGCCGGATGTTAGTTTCAATTCAACCGCACCAGTTTGTATCGGACAAACCGTTGACTTTACGAATACAGGAAGTTCCGGGGCTGAATATCAATACACATGGGATTTTGGTGAAAATGCCAATCCGTCAACGTCAAATGTTGAAAATCCGTCAGGTATTATTTATAGCAGTTCAGGTGACAAAGAAGTCAGCTTAACCATTTCCGATGGTAATTGTACACGCACGGTAAGTCAAACCATCAGCATATCTGAAAGTCCGTATGCAGAATTCGAGACAACAGCACCGAAATGCGCCGGAATGCCTGTTTACATGCACAACCTGAGTGATACTGCCAATACTTTCTACCAATGGGATTTTGGTGATAACGCAACCCCCCAAACCTCTGACGCAACCAATCCTTTTGTGATATATGATGAAGCAGGCAGCCATGAAATTAAGCTGACAGTTACAGAACTCAGCTCCGGCTGTAAAGATTCTGTCAGCCATTTCATCAATATCAATCCAACCCCGGAGGCAGGTTTATCTGTGGTATTGCCTGATTGTCCGGGCGAACCGGTTGCATTCATAAATGAAGGCAGCAGCGGATCTGAATTCAGTTATCAATGGGATTTTGGCACTGATGCCATACCAAATACATCACAGGCTGAAAATCCATCCGGTGTTATTTTCACCAGGGGAGGCATGCACAGGATCAGTTTTACCATCATGAACAATGAATGCACAAATACCATTCATGATGACATCACATTGCCTTATTTGCCTGATGTTGATGCAGGATTGGATACCACTATATGTGCCAACCGCAGTGTTCAACTGGGTGTTCCGGGACCGGATGATTACAGTTACAACTGGTTCCCGTCTTCCACTTTGGATGATGCACATGTAGCTCAACCTATGGCTTCCCCTGAAACTGAATTTACAACATATCACGTAACCGTAACAGATGACAACACAGGTTGTGTTAATTCCGATTCAGTAAATGTTACCATGTTACCGCCTGCTCTGGCTAAAGCCGGACCGGATGTAACGATATGCAGGTATGATTCCATCCAAATTGGAACAGGACTGATTGAAGGTCAATCGTATTACTGGCATCCTGAAACAGGTGTGGGAAATCCACATAAACCCAACACGATGGTAAGCCCTCCGGAGACAATCACATACACATTGCATGCTTCGTATGCGGGTTGTGATACGGTGACAGACGAAGTTAAGGTAACGGTTCATCCTTTACCGGCAATTGATGCAGGAGAAAACCGTACCATTGCCCGTGGTGAGCAAGTTCAAATCAACGCTACAGGTGGTGTGAATTATGTATGGTCACCCATAAGTGAGATCAATCATCCTTACATTCCTAATCCTGTCGTTTCACCTGACGATACCATCACCTATACAGTCACCGGGAACGATATATTTGGATGTGAAAATGCTGATTCCGTTACCATATTTGTGAATGACCCGCAATTCTTTATTCCTAATACTTTCACGCCAAACGGCGATGACCGGAACGATGTCTTTTATATCCGCGGTGAACCACTCGACGATTTTGAATTGCGCATCCTTACGCGTCAAAACCAGTGTGTATTTATCAGCAACGATTATTATCAAGGCTGGGACGGTACCATTCAGGGCAGTGGAGAAGCTTGTCCAGAAGGAGCCTACGTGTATATTGTAACAGGTATCAATGAAGACGGAGAAGAAGTACATAAAAATGGGATTGTTAATCTGATACGATAAACCTATTGCCAAACCAAAAAAAAAGCGTTTTACGTGGTAGATGCGATTAAACGCGTCTCTGCCACCTAAAACGCTTTTTATTGATAAAGTCATCCCAAGTTGCGTTCATCTCTACCAATCGGCAGTCAGGCCAGGTTTCAGCCATGTGGTAGAAAAACACGTATTGACTGTGCTCATTTAATCTGAATTAACTTTGGCAGGCAACCCATTAGTTTAGCAAAAAACCGCAATGCATCGCAGCTTATCGTAATACATCGGCTTGTGGATTTAAGAATATAGTTTTTCAATAATATCATCATCCACGAGATTCGGAAAAGTCATTTTAACATTGGGGTTTTGCTCCATGGCACGTTTGGCAGCAAACATAGCACCTTCGTTACGTGCCCAGCTACGACGGGAAACCCCATTGTTGACATCCCAAAAGAGCATATTTTTCAAACGACGGTCAGCATCAGCCGATCCATCCAGGGTCATGCCAAATCCCCCGTTGATGACTTCGCCCCAGCCAACGCCACCACCGTTGTGGATGGAAACCCAGGTGGCGCCGCGGAAAGCATCACCAATGACATTATGAATAGCCATATCGGCAGTAAATTGGGACCCATCATAAATATTGGATGTTTCACGGAAAGGCGAATCTGTTCCTGATGTGTCGTGATGGTCACGCCCCAGCACAATAGGGGCATTGATTTTACCATCGGCAATGGCTTTGTTAAACGCTTCCGCTATTTTGATGCGTCCTTCTGCATCGGCATAAAGAATACGTGCCTGTGATCCAACCACCAGGTTGTTTTCCTGCGCTCCATTTATCCATTGGATATTATCTTTCATCTGTTGTATTATTTCTCCTGGTGCCCTTTCAGCCAATTTTTTCAACACGTCCATAGCGATTTTGTCGGTGGTTTTCAAATCTTCGGGGTCGCCTGAAGTGCAAACCCAGCGGAACGGACCAAATCCGTAATCAAAACACATTGGGCCCATGATGTCCTGCACATAGCTTGGGTACCGGAAGTTTTTACCATCTTCAGCCATGATATCTGCTCCTGCACGTGAGGCTTCAAGCAGGAAAGCGTTGCCATAATCAAAGAAATACATACCTCTGGAAGTCAGTTTATTAATAGCAGCTACCTGGCGTTTCAGGGAAGCTTTCACCCTGTTTTTAAATTCACCGGGATCATCCGTCATCATGGCATTGGATTCCTCAAAGCTGAGGCCTGCGGGATAATAACCACCTGCCCACGGATTATGCAGCGATGTTTGATCTGAACCCAAATCCGCCTTAATATCTCGTTCAGCCAGGCGTTCCCACAAATCCACGATGTTACCCAGGTAGGCAATGGAATGAGGCTGTTGTTTTTCCCTGTATTCCAATGCAGTATCAATGGCTTTATCGACACCATCAACAACTTCATCAACCCAGCCCTGATTCATTCGTTTGTTGGCAGCGGCAACGTTGATCTCAGCGGTAATGCTAACCACACCGGCAATGTTTCCGGCTTTGGGTTGAGCCCCGCTCATACCTCCAAGTCCCGAGGTAATAAATAATTTTGTTCCTTTTGCATTGTCTTTGTCAATCATTCTTGAGGCATTCAGCACGGTGATGGTGGTACCGTGTACGATTCCCTGTGGTCCAATGTACATATACGATCCCGCTGTCATTTGTCCATATTGGGATACACCCAGGGCATTATATTTTTCCCAATGGTCAGATTTTGAGTAGTTAGGAATCACCATACCGTTGGTTACCACAGCACGTGGTGCATCTTTATGTGAAGGAAAAAGTCCCATCGGATGGCCTGAATACATGACCAGCGTTTGTTCATCTGTCATCTGCGACAAATATTGCATGGTCAAAAGATATTGTGCCCAGTTTTGAAAAACAGCCCCATTGCCACCATAAGTAATTAACTCATGGGGGTGTTGAGCTACTTCAGGATCCAGATTGTTCTGAATCATCACCATGATAGACCTTGCCTGCATTGATTGTCCCGGATACCAGTCAATGGGGCGTGCATACATGTCATAATCCGGACGAAAACGGTACATATATATCCGGCCGTATTTTTTAAGTTCATTTGCAAACTCTGGTGCCAGTGTTGCATGGTGCTTTTTGTCAAAGTAACGCAGGGCATTTTGCAACGCCAGCCTTTTTTCATCAGATGATAGAATATCTTTGCGTTTGGGTGCATGATCAATGCCGGGATCATAATTTTTCGGTTCAGGTAAATCAGAGGGAATACCTCTGCTTATTTGTTGCTGAAATCCTGTTTTATCCATAGTACTAAAAATTAAACTACATTGATTAGATCGAAATTTACCATATTTGTGCATTCATAAATACAGAACAATGACAAATTTAACAAATTGTGTGATAAAAAACACAATGGCCTTCAGGCAATTTTTCAGATATTATCAGGGAACATATCCTAAGAAAACAAAAAAAGCTGCCTCAACATGAGACAGCTTATGCATATAATATCAATTTATAAAAATCATTCTTTCAGGTCTATTATTGTTTTCATGCCGGTACTGTCATTGACAAATTCAAAACGCATTTGTTCGTTTGACAATTCTATTATATCCATCATGCCGCCCCAGTAGCCCCATTTTTCATAGTTCCCGGTGGGAAAATCAATATCCTGATGCTCATAAAAGCACAAATCATACAGCGAATCAACGTATTTTACCAGTATCTGATCTTCTATCATGTAATACCGTCGAATCCTCATCTTTGATTTGTCGTCATTGAATTCCCATTGAAAATTGGATTGCAAGACGGTATCCTGCAATGGGATCATCATTTCTCCTCCGCCTTCTTCCATAAACACAAAATCGGTTGAATACAGGTAGTCAGGGACATTTACTGATGGTTCTGTTTCAATCTTTGTCAGAACATACTGGCCATCCACACGGGCAGTTTTACTCCGCAAACTCATTGCTGGATCATCATACTGGCTGCAGGCCGATAAGCCTGCCAGAAAAATTATGCTTAATGCAATTCCTGGATTAAAACGCATAGATTATTCAGTAAAACGGTATTCAATAAGGTTGTCATTATCATCGTAATATTCCACCCACATTTCTTCATCTTCCAATTTCAGTATGGTATAATCTTTCCATTCTTTCCATTCTTCTGTAATTGGATCTTCATATCTATAGCTAATGACAGTTTTATCGTCGTTAAATTCCCACTCAAGGTCACCTGAAAAAGAAATGGTAGCGCCTTCCCATTCACCTGAAGCTGTAAATTCTCCAGTTCCATCAGCGTTAAATTCATATTCATAGCTTTCCTGCTCTTCAGTCAGGTCTTCATCAAGTTTCCCGTTTTTATACACTTCGTTAATACTATAATTACCTTCAACACGATCTGCTTTGCTTTTCAAGCTAAGCATTGGGCCTTCTTCATATTTTGAACACGAAGAAAACACAAGGATAAACCCTAAAAAGATTGCTGATAAACCCATTAATTTTTTCATAATTTATTTTTTTTTAGTTTACATGGACAAATATAAATAAAAATATTTTAAAAAAGCCCTGAAGCAATCAGGGCTTTTTTTTTAGACCGTAAAATAAGATATTACAGTTTTTCAATGCGGATGGTGGCTGTTGAGTCATCTTCAAGCCTGAACTTGACAAAATAAACACCGTTGCTGTAACCTGAAACATCCATTTGTATGTTGTTATCAGTCACATCGTAGGAATCAATGATTTGTCCTGTCAGGGTGATAATATCGATGCTGTTTACATTTTCAATGTTTTCAATGTAAATGTTATCTGTTGCCGGATTTGGGTACACATTGATATCAGCAATGAGATCATTATTGACACTCCCTGCCACTTCAATGTCACTTTCTATCCGGTAATGCATGCTGAATTCACCATAACTGTAATGCATCATACCATTGATGTTATAAAATTCATTGACTTCAGGTGAAAAACTAAAGGCACCATTGTCTTTCATGTTGAGGGTATCAGTTCCAACAGCAACCTGCCATTCGCCGTATTCGTTTTCATCTGTCACGCATTCAACATCTTCAACGCGTACCAGCACAGATTCATAGGCTTCCGTATTGGCTTCAGGTACAGTTACCAGCGTTGGGCTGGCAATGGTACCACCAATATCCACAACTAAGTAATTTTCAATGGATTCAAGTTGTGTCATGCTATAAGATTCATTGACAGTTCCGGTAACCCTTACAGAATCACCCATATCCGGGGAATTGGTATTGTCATAAACATAAAGGCCATTCCATGCGCCTGCACCATCCTGGAGATAATACCCTTCACCATAGGTTGATGTATTAAAATTGGCAGCAACCACACCTTTGACAGTAACTACATCGCCATTGAGGGGGGAGTCGCCACCGGTAGAATACTGAATATCATAAATAGAGGTAATTTCCGGATTCAGATCGACAGTAAAGGTCACACTTGAAGAGACGGCAGGACTCAGCGGATTTTCACTCATATCCACGAGTTCAAGCTCAACGGTATGGTCTCCTTCAGAAAGGCCAGTAGGTCCACCGGTAAAAGAAATCGGATCGTCTGTTGTTTGATAAGATACAGCACCTCCATCAATTGAATACGCAAGTTTTCCATCGGTACCAAGGGTAAAATTATTGACAGTAAAAACCACATCAACAAAATCGGTATAAATAACGTCTCCATTTTCAGGATAACTGATGACGACCATAGGATCGGTACTTGCGCCAAGGTCTTCAATGTCGTCTGCATCACGAGGCCAAATTTTCCATTCACTGAATGAATAAGTAGCAATACCAGTAACCCGGTAATCATTTCCCTCAGTTGGTGTATATGAAAACAATTCCTCATCAATCAAAATGTTTCCTGAACCATCATTCAGAGGCCATTGACCGTAATCGTCAACAGGAGCGCTGTTAAGACCTTCAACCTGTACAAGTACAGACTCAAATCCTTCATCACTGGCCTGACCTGTTGTAATTTCAGCAACAGCAGGTGTATGTCCGTTGGTAATGACAGTCATATCAGTTACACTGCTTATTTGCGTAACATCGTAATATTCTTCAACAGTACCTGTAACAGTAACAGAATCACCACGTGCAGGGCCACCGCTTTGAGCGTAATAGACATAAACCCCATTCCATTCACCGGGGGCGTCCTGCATCCAAAAATTGTCGCCATCCACAGCGGTAACTATACCAGCAATGGTCACCTCCTGATCCACCATGGGAGAGTCACCTGAAGGATCATTGGTGTATTGGATATCATAAATGGATGTGTAACCACTTAAATTCACAGTAAAACTCACAGAAGCAGTGACCGCAGGTGTAAGTGGATTTCCTACATCATCGAGTAATTCCATGTCCACCGTGTGTGTATCTTCGGTAAGGCCGATCAGTGAAATGGGATCAGTAGTATAATGTGCCTGATCAGCACCACCATCCACAGAATATGAAAGGTAACCGTCACCAGTTCCGTCACCCAACACAAAATTCTGCACATTAAATCCAATATTCACGTCTGATGTATTGACAGTCTCACCGTCGGAAGGGCTTGTGATGGCAAGGTATGGCTCTGTGCCCACATCTTCAACAATATCTGCTTCTTCACGGACTGCTATCCGAAATGAACCATAAGCAAACCTTAGTGGTGATGTCACGGTGTAATCAAGACCCTGAGTGGGGTAATACATATCAGCCAAACCATAGTCATCGATTTTGATTTCCCCTGAACCATCATCGAGAGGAAATTCACCATAATTGTCTTCAACTGTATCGTTGGTACATATCCCGGTAGTTTCCAGCAATACCCCTTCCCAGGCTTCTTCTCCGCAATCTCCGGTAGCGAGCACTTCGGGAGCAGGTAATGTATTGCCACTGTTGTTAATTACAATGTTATCCTGCAGAATGGTTGTCAGGTTGCTGTTTTCACTTACGGTACCTGTAACGGTTACGCTGTCGCCACGGGCAACACCGGTTCCTGCCACCCAAATTCCGTTCCATTCACCGGTTCCGTCCTGGATAACGTAATCGGACTCGTAAACAGCAGTAACAATACCTGAAGTTTCAACGTATTCGCCTTCAACAGCGGAACCATTTCCACCACCATTTCCTGTTGTATCCTGAATTTCAGATATCAGGTATTCTGTTGGTGTGAGGGTTTCCCAGTTTTCAAAGCCGCCGTTGGGAACAAGGTTGGCTCCACCGTCTTCAGTAAAAGTGGCATTGTCCAGAATACATTCAAAATCACCATCCCAGTCGTCTTCAAAATCATAAAAACGGAAAAACACAGTGGCTGTAGTAGCTTCTGATGGCACGGTGCCAGTCATTTCTATCGTTTCAAAATCCGTGCCGTCACTGGAATATGGCCCCCATTCAGGGTCTCCGTCAAAACTCAGGTTCAATCTGACACGGCCTGCAATATCATTGTCATATATATCAACAGTAGCCGAAAAAGCAGCATCCGGTGTCACCGGAAAAGAAGCAGAAACCACTTCAGTGCTTGCTTGATTTTGGGTTGTTGATATAACCCCGAGGGCCGAGGTTCCCTCATTTACATTTGTTGTTTCCTGGGATAGTGTAACGTTACCCGGGTTTTCATTTGTCCAGTCTGTCAGTGTCTGTGCAGATACCACAACACTTAAACTTAAAATCAGTCCGGTAAAAATTAAAGTAATTTTTTTCATAAACATCATTTTTTTATTATTCTGTAAAAATATGAATTTAGAATGACTAATGTATTAAAATATTTCGGAAAGACAAAGAATTTAACACAAATTTAAAACAAAAACTTCCGCTTTTGATGAAAAAAGCGGAAGTTATAAGGTATTGACTTTTTTTTAAGTCTTCAATCACTTAAAATTAATCTTTAATAAAAAATTCACTTTTTTGCTCCACCTTTTTTTGGTGTTGATCTTGATGTGTTTTTCTTTTTGTTGGCAGCAGGTTTTTTAGCTGAACTCGATTTTTTGCTTGTTCCCTTAGCAGATGTTTTCTTTTTTTCAACAGGTTTTTTTGTTGCTGGAGTTGATTTTTTGGTGGATTTTGTTGATGTTGATTTCTTTTTGGCTGCCGATTTACTGGAGGATGTAGATTTTTTAGCGGTAGCCTTTTTTGTCGTTGTCTTTTTGGATTTTCCGGAACTTTTTGCTGCTGTTTTCTTTTCGGCGGTTTTTTCACTATTTGTTTTCGAGTCCGGCTTTTTGGCAGCTGGTTTGCCTGCTGTTTCTTTTTTAGCAGCTGTTTTCGTTACTTTGCTTTCCGATTTTATTGATGGTGTTTCTTTTTTCCTTTTTGATGATTTTTTCCGGGTGGTTTTTTTCTCTTTGGCTTTTTCCCGTTCAGCGTGTTGAGCTGCTTTTTCTTCATCCATATCGGGATCTACTAATATCCTGCCACAGAATTCACACACAATGATCTTTTTCCGGCTTCGGATATCCAATTGCCGTTGGGGTGGGATTTTATTAAAACAACCACCACAGGCATCACGCTCAACTGTTACCACAGCAAGGCCGTTAAGTGCATTGTTTCTGATTCGTTTATAAGCTATGCGCAAACGTGGTTCAATAGCCTTACTTATTTCTTCTGAACGCTTTGTAAGTTCAACTTCCTCTCTTTCGTTTTCTTTTGTAATTTCTTCAAGTTCAGACTTTTTATGCTGCAAATCAGCATTTGTATCCTCCATTTTTTCAGTAGAAATCTCAATCAGTTCCTTTTTTTTATCAACTTCTTGTTTAAACTTTTTGATATTTTTTTCACTCAGTTCAATTTCGAGATTCTGATACTCCACTTCTTTCATGAGTGATTCATACTCACGGTTATTTCTTACTTTTTTTTGCTGTTCTTCGTATTTTTTAATCAATTGCTGAGCGTTGAGGATTTTTTCTTCTTCTTCCATGATGGATTTTTGCAGATTATCCACATCTGCCTGAAGGTTATTAACGCGGGTCTGCAACCCCTCAAAAGCGTCTTCGAGATCTTGTACTTCAAGCGGAAGCTCACCCCTTAAAATTTTGAGGTTGTCAATTGCGGAATCCGTTTTCTGGAGTTCATACAATGCACGCAGTTTTTCTTCTACTGTCATGTTGACCGGATTATTTGTTGTTCCCTTTGCCATAATCAATAATAGTTAACAGGGTTGGTATTAATATTTGAAAATTGGACTGCAAAGTTAGGGAATTTTTTCTGAATCACATAAGAAAACACTTCTTTTGTGAATTGTTCTGTTTCATAGTGCCCGCCATCAATGATCAAGATTTTGTTTTCAGCATCAAAAAATTCATGGTATTTCACATCGGCCGTAAGGATGGCGTCAACATTGGCTGCAATTGCCTTTTTGATCAAAAATGAACCCGTTCCGCCACACACAGCCATGGTTTCAATGCTTGATTTTGGAGGTTTGGTATATCGCAGGTGGGGTTGTCCGAGTACCTCTGTTAATCTTTTCAGCAGATGTTCGGGAGAAAGCGGTTTTGTTAATTTGCCTGATATACCAATGCCAACCTGGTCCCATGAATTTTCAAGGCTTATAATGTCATAGGCCACTTCTTCGTATGGATGTGCCTCAATGACGGCATTGATAATTTTTGATTCAAGGTGTTCAGGAAAAACAACTTCGATGCGGTTTTCAGCTTCAAAATGGGTTTCGCCAATATCACCTACAAAAGGGTCGGTATTTTGACCGGCTTTGAAACTCCCGGTGCCTTGTACATTAAAAGAACAATTATCGTAATTGCCTATGCTTCCACCTCCTGCTTTAAACGCAGCGTTTCTGACTTTGTCTGCGTAATCGTTCGGAACAAACACGTACAATTTTTTCAGCAATCCTTTCCGTGGACTTAAAACAGAAATGCATTCCAGCCCAATTTTTTCTGCCAGGATATGGTTAACGCCACCGGCCACCGCATCTACATTGGTATGTGCAGCATACAAGGCTACATCATTTTTTATGGCCTTTATCACAGCCCTTTCAACATAATTGCTTCCGGTGATTTTTTTTAGTCCCTTAAAGATAATGGGATGATGGGATACAATTAAACCGGCTCCTCTTTTTACAGCTTCATCCACAACGCTTTCGGTCACATCAACGGAAAGCAAAACAGATTCAATTTTCTTATCAGGAGAGCCAATGATTAATCCGGCATTATCGTAAGATTCCTGGTAATGAACGGGGGCAAAATCCTCAAGGGGTTGAATAATCTCTTTAATCTGAAGTTTCATTGTTGACAAATTTTAAGGGTTTTACTGCTGCAATAATAAAAACAGGTAACTAATCCAGGTTGGATTTTAGTGCTTCCAATTTACTGCGAATGTTTTTCAGCGTATTGACAATCTGAAATTTATTTTCAGTGGTTTCCGGTTGATTTTTCAAAAGATTTTTAGCTCCGCTAAGTGTCATCCCTCTTTCCTTTACCAGATGATATATTTTATGAAAATGTTCAATATCTTTTTGTGTAAACATACGTTGTCCCCGGGAATTTTTGTGTGGTTTAATCACCGGAAATTCTTTTTCCCAATACCGGATCAAAGATGCATTGACACCAAACCTGTCAGCTACTTCTCCAATAGAATAATACAATTTATCTTTTTTGTTGGTCATGATGCCAGATATTGTATTCTGATGATTACAAAGATAAGAAACTAATTATTATCCTCAAAATCTCAATTTAATCAACAGGGAACAAACCCGTGAATTAAATTCATTGGTAATGAAAAAAGATAAGTTGTTTATAAACTTCGGAACTACAGACAGTTACATTAAAAAGCTAAGGAGGATACCGGCCCCTACGGCAGAGCCTATAACGCCAGAGACATTTGGTGCCATGGCTTGCATGAGCAGGTGGTTAGAACCATCTTCTTTGAGCCCCATTTCCTGAACAACCCGCGCTGAATCAGGAACAGCAGAAACACCTGCTGCGCCAACCATTGGATTTATAGGATTGTCTTTGGGTGAAAACCAGTTCATTATTTTAGCGAATATCAATCCCATGGCAGTAGCAAACATAAAGGACAGGGCTCCCATGATAAATATTAAAATAGAATCAGAGGTAAGAAATACATCAGCCTGGGTGGAAGCCCCGACTGTCAGTCCAAGCAAAATCGTAATTGTATCCACGAGAGCATTCCCTGCTGTATCAGCTAACCTGCGTGTTACACCACTTTCTTTCAGGATATTGCCAAAGAAGAGCATGCCAAGCAATGGCAAAGAGGTAGGTGAAATATAGGCTGTTAGCAACAATCCTACAATCGGAAAAATTATTTTCTCAAATTTGGATACAGCACGCGGTGCTTTCATTTTAATAAGGCGTTCCCGTTTTGATGTTAGTAATTTAATGATAGGGGGTTGGATCACGGGGACAAGAGCCATGTAGGAGTATGCAGCGATGGCAATGGGGCCAATCAGGTTTTTAACGGTTTCACCATTGGCCATCACATTTACACCGTTTGCAAGTTTTGAGGACACAAAAATAGCAGTTGGTCCATCTGCTCCACCGATGATGCCAATGGCACCGGCTTCGGGGGGAGCAAATCCAACAGCAAGTGCGAGCAGAAAAGTGGCAAAAATACCAAACTGTGCTGCTGCACCAAGCAACATTAACCTGGGTTTTGATATCAACGATGAAAAATCTGTCATGGCTCCAATACCGAGAAAAATCAGAGGCGGATACCACCCCTGAACCACCCCACTGTATAGAATATTCATTACCGAACCAGGCTCATAAACCCCCAGTTTAAGGTTAAAATCCACAGCCTGGAACATGGGAATATTCCCGATAATAATTCCCACTCCAATGGGGATCAACAAGAGTGGTTCATAGTGAAATCTGATGGCAAGGAAAATAAATATCAGGCCCACCAGCAGCATAACAAAATGACCTGTTTTGGCATTGGCAAACCCGGTAAACTCCCAGAAATTTTTTAGCCCTGCTACTGCAGCGCTGTTGTTTTTATACATATAGCCATCGCTGAGTACCAGTTTCCCATCCTGTAATGTACCTGTTCTTATACCCAGCTTTATAGTATCATCCGTGGTTTTATATCCTGGTTGCAGGTTATCAGGATCTGTATTGATGCTGTAATGCACAACATTTTTGGGTTTGAAGGTCATGATAATTTTACCCCCGGAAATAGACCAGTGTCCTGAATATCTGGCTTTAGCAGAATCCATAAAGAAGGTATAATCGTTCTTAAACGTAATGGTTTTATAGCGTTTGACAGTGTCTTTAGATTCTCCAACGGGATTAGGGATATATCCATCTGACCTGTTCAACCATTTGCCTTGTGTAAGATTATCGGGTTTAATCTCTCCTGCCGACACCAGTTGTGTCATCATCACAACTAAAACAACAAGCCATCCAAAAAATTTCTTCATCATTCCGGTTTTTACTGAATTTCAATCAAAATATCATTTTGCAACACGGCATCCCCTTCACTGACTTTCAAAGATTTAACCATCCCTTCCACATCAGCCAATACATTGTTTTCCATTTTCATGGCTTCCATCACCAACAATACATCACCCTTCTTCACTTCATCCCCTTCTTTTACTTTTATGTTTAAAATGTTTCCCGGCAAAGGGGCTTTTATCTGACTGAATTTCTTATCGCTGGTAAGGGGTTTAGTTTCTTTTGGAGGTGGTGCGGTTTTTTTAACGATGGTAGGTGTTTTTTGTTTTTGGACTTCTTTTTCGAGTTCCACCTGATAATGTGTGCCATTTACCTCGAGTTCTGCAATCTTTCCTTCAACAGATTGCACCTCCACTTCGTATAAATTCCCGTTAATTTTAAATTTAAACTTCTTCATGAAAAATTTCTTTTATCGCTTAAATTGCATTACATTATATATCTTAGAATTCCAGGGAGAATATTTTCTGGATTTATGGACAACAGTAAGGACACGGTCTTCATCATCATGCAGTTCTGTGAAATACAGATGCAGTGCGTATCCAATGGCAGCCGTTAATTCTCCTGTAATCTCACCATCACCGGATTTGCCATTTTCTTGTTGCAACTGCATTTCTTTCTCTTTTTTTTGTTTTCGCTTTTTGAACCACCCATTAAGGTTCAAAATGCCTGGCATGGCTCTGAAAATAAGAGACAAACATATTAGAGAAATAAAAACAATCACCCAGCCAACAATGAAAATTGTCCAGGCGGTGACATCAATTTTTGAAAAATCCAGGCTTATGTTCGTTATCATAAACAGCATAAATACGTCAATTTTTATAAAGGAATGTTACCATGTTTTTTGGGAGGCCTCTGGTCTTTTTTGGTTTGTAACAGACTAAGGCCACGAATGATTCTGAACCTTGTATTCATGGGTTCAATCACATCATCAATAAAACCATACTGAGCTGCCCTGTATGGATTGGCTGACCAATCTTTGTATTCCTGTTCTTTTTTAGCCTTGAAAGCGGCCCTGTCATCATCGTCTTCAATTTTGCTGATCTCTTTATAATTGAGTACTTCAACAGCGCCCCGGGCTCCCATTACTGCAATTTCGGCGGTAGGCCAGGCATAATTAAGGTCAGTCTTTAGTTGTTTACAGGCCATCACATCGTGGGCGCCACCATACGATTTGCGTAAAGTAATGGTAATTTTCGGAACGGTTGCTTCTCCGTAGGCAAACATCAGCTTAGCCCCGCTACTGATTATCCCTCCGTATTCCTGAGCTGTACCGGGCAAAAATCCTGGCACATCCACAAGGGTAACCAGCGAGATATTGAACGCATCACAGAAGCGCACAAAGCGGGCAGCTTTATTGGAAGCATCAATATCTAGTACGCCGGCCAGAAAAGTAGGTTGATTGGCAACGATCCCGACAGGTGTTCCATTAAATTTAGCAAACCCCACCATGATGTTTCTGGCAAATTGCCTGTGTACTTCCATAAACTCATTGTCATCTACAATGCTCAGAATAACATCAGTGACATCATAGGGTTTATTTGCATTGTCAGGAATGATGTGGTTGAGTTGTTCATCAATTCTGTCAATCGGGTCTTTA
Organism: uncultured Bacteroidales bacterium; assembly: GCA_964615585.1. GTDB lineage: Bacteria > Bacteroidota > Bacteroidia > Bacteroidales > ML635J-15 > JAQIBY01. The sequence goes on from CAZTNS010000035.1 coordinate 22,359, forward strand.
CATTCGTATAATGGGGGATCTTCCAGGTTGTTTTGTGGCAGATATGACAGCAATTTGCGCAACATCATAAGTCCTTCTTCCTCGTCTTCAGCGGTAAAATGAGCAACACCGGATTTAGCTGCATGGACATGAGAACCACCAAGATCTTTCACACTCACATCTTCGCCGGTTACTGTTTTGGTAACTTTTGGACCTGTCACAAACATGTATGCAGATGATTCCGACATCAGCACAAAGTCAGTAAGGGCAGGGCTATACACAGCACCTCCGGCACAGGGGCCAAAAATGGCGGAAATTTGGGGTACCACTCCGGATGCTTCAATGTTTCTCTGGAAAATATCTGCATACCCGGCGAGACTCAATACGCCTTCCTGTATCCTGGCTCCACCGGAATCATTGATCCCAATCACAGGGGCACCCACTTTCATGGCTTCATCCATTAGTTTTACAATCTTTTTGGCAAACATTTCTGAGAGGCTGCCACCAAAAACGGTAAAATCCTGGGCAAAGACAAACACAACCCTTCCGTCAATGGTTCCATGCCCTGTTACTACACCGTCTCCCATGTATTTTTTCTTTTCCATGCCAAAATCCCTGCAACGGTGAGTTACAAACATGTCAAATTCTTCGAAAGAATTTTCGTCCAAAAGCATGTCAATGCGTTCCCTGGCGGTAAATTTTCCTTTGTCGTGCTGGGCCTGAATTCTTTTTTCGCCTCCGCCTGCTCTGGCCTCGGCACGCTTGTCAATCAATTCTTTGATTTTGTCTTCAATTGCCATATTAATGGTGTAATATTATTTTTTTTACTTGTCTTTATGCTCACACAATTCTGTCAATACGCCCATGGTTGATTTTGGATGTAAAAATCCAATATCCAAGCCTTCAGCCCCTTTTCTGGATGTATCATCTATGGTGCGGATACCTTTATCCCGGGCTTCTTTCAGGCTGTTGTTCACATCGTCCACTGCAAAAGCTATATGGTGTATCCCACTTCCCTTTTTCTCGATAAATTTACCAATGGGCCCATCGGGGTCAGTGCTTTCAAGCAGTTCTATTTTTGTGTCTCCCACACGGAAAAATGCTGTTCTGACCTTTTGGTCTTTGACCTCTTCGACGCCGTAACAGGTCAAGCCCAACACCTCTTCGTAAAAAGAAATGCTTTCCTTCAGGTTTTTCACAGCTATGCCTATATGTTCTATATGGTTAACTTTCATGTTTTTATACTTTTATATTCACACGCTACAAAGCTAAATAAAACAATCACAATATAAGCATGATTTTTTTCACCACACAATATGTTGTATAACCACATCTGTTATTGTTTTCATAAAATTATTTTAATAAGAATTCATTACTGTCCACTAAAAACACAAAATATGATTTAAGTATTGGATTTAGTTTAGAATATCGTGTTATTTTGAACAAAGTAAGCAGTTGGTAATATGTCCTGAAAAAGTTCCCTCCCGGGTAAACAGTTGACAATTTATTTTCCTTCTGGCTTGTATTTTTCAAGATGCTTTATCATTCTATAATTATCTTCCATATTTTTGA
>CAZTNS010000036.1:0-23494 GCA_964615585.1 uncultured Bacteroidales bacterium
TGGTATCAACTATTTTGGTTTTGGAGCTTTGGATTTATTTTGGATTTTGATTTTTGAACTTTGGATTTAATGCAATGCTCTCCCCGAATAAGTCAGGTTTTACCAATAAAATAACAGTGAATTTTAGAAAGAGTTATATGAGAGTTACAATTCTTCCATTTCTTCTTTCCCGAATTCATCCCGGTTTTCCTGTAAAACACGACGGGCATCATCAAGGTCTTCCTGATTTATTTGCAATTTTACAGAATCAATTTGTTTGAACATGGAGGAAGTCGTAACCACAGATTCAATACCTGCTTCATTCAAAATGGATTGCAGTAGATTTGCCCTGTAAGCATATCTGAATAATGCCAGTGTGATCAGGTTTTTGTTTTCTTTTCCCATAATATAGTATCCTTTAAATAATGTTAACAAACAATTGTTCTGCAAAGTTTAATTTTTTTCCTGAAATTTATGTCTATATTTGAATTTATTTTTGCTCTAAACTGCATCTGATTTTTATATGGAGAAAAAAGTAGATTTTTTGATAATTGGATCAGGTATAGCCGGTTTGACATTTGCTTTAAAGGTTGCCGAAAAAAGTACTGTCTGTATTATAACAAAATCCGGAATTGATGATACAACTACCGCCTATGCACAGGGAGGGATTGCGGCGGTAACGTATAAACCTGACAGTTTTGAGAAACACACACGCGACACCCTTGATGCCGGCCAGTACCTTAACAACAAAGATATTGTGAAAATGGTGATTAAAGAAGGGCCTGATCAAATTAAAACCCTCATCGAATGGGGCACACAATTTGATAAATCAGAATCAGGAAGATTTAATCTGCATAAAGAAGGCGGGCATTCAGAAAAACGTGTTTTACATTCTAAGGATAACACAGGACATGAAGTACAAAAAACATTGATAAAACAAGTAAAAGCACATCCAAACGTTTCAGTGTATGAAAACCATTTTGCCATTGATCTGATCACCCAGCACCACCTGGGAAAACTTGTGAAAAGAAAGCACACTGATACCGAATGTTACGGCGCTTATGTTTTCGACAAACACAACAAGGAAATTTATACCATGCTGGCAAAAATCACCATGCTGGCCACAGGTGGTTGCGGAAATGTTTACCAGTCAACAACCAACCCTCCGGTTATTACCGGTGATGGTATTGCTATGACTTATCGTGCCAAAGGCAGGATCGCAAACATGGAATTTGTGCAATTTCATCCCACTGCTTTTTATAATCCAAAAGAGTCACCATCATTTTTGATCACTGAAGCCATACGTGGGGCAGGAGCTGTTATCAGAGACATCAAAGGAAACACCTTTTTAGAAGTCCATGACAAAAGAGGATCTTTGGCTCCCAGAGATATTGTGGCCAGAGCCATTGATCATAAAATGAAAGAACAGGGGTCTGATCATGTTTACCTTGATGCTACCATCCTGAGTGAAGAAGCGTTCAAAGATAGGTTTCCAAACATTTTAAAAAAATGTAAAAACCATGGTATCAACCCGGTAAATGAGTTTATTCCTGTTGTCCCAAGTGCCCATTACCTCTGTGGAGGCATAGCTGTGGATAAAAACGGGGAAAGCTCAATCCACAGGTTATATGCTGTCGGGGAAAATGCTTATACCGGACTGCATGGTGCCAACAGGCTTGCCTCTAACTCATTGCTCGAAGCCCTTGTTTTTGCCGATAAAGCAGCCCAACACAGCCTGTCAAGAATATCGGAATTATCATGGATGAATAACATTCCCAGGTGGAACGATGAAGGAACCACACCTAACGAAGAAATGGTGTTGATTACACAATCAAAAAAAGAGACACAGGAAATCATGAGCAATTATGTGGGTATCGTCCGCAGCAATCTCAGGCTTAAGCGTGCCCTTGACAGACTGGAAATCCTTTTCAGGGAGAATGAGGAATTGTATAAAAAGTCTAAATTAACTGTAAAAATTTGCGAACTTCGCAACCTCATTAATGTTGGATACATTATTATCAAAATGGCCCAGGAAAGAAAAGAAAGTGTTGGGTTGCACTATAATATTGATTATGTGTAAATCATACATTTGAATGCAACAAAATAAAATAAAATAACATCTTTTATAAGTGTAAAGAAAATTTTGAGTATAAACCTAATATAGTAATTATGAAAATTAAATTCTTATTGATTGTTCTCCTTATCGGAGGAATGGGGTTTCTTAACGCCAAAGAAGTACCTCAGAAAATGGCGGAAAAAGCTGCAAAGAACTTTTATTATCAGCATGTAAATCAAATTAAAAACGTGGATTATGCTGATATAGAGCTAAGGCTTGCAACCGTAAACAGCAAAGATGCACAAACCACCTTTTATGCTTTTGACATTCACAATGATCAGGGATTTGTCCTGGTTTCTGCAGATGATGGAGCCAAACCTGTACTTGCCTATGCATTTAAAGGTCATTTTAATGAGGGAAATATGCACCCCGGCCAAAAAGAAATGTTGGATTGGTATGCCATTCAGATTGCCCACATCGCTGAAAATAACATTCAGGCAGAAAAATCTACACTGGAACAATGGCAATCCCTGATTGATTACACTCCGGAAAAAGGATTTAAATCTTATAAAAGTGTAGAACCTATATTGTTAACAGAGTGGAATCAGGGATATCCATACAACCAGATGTGCCCTGAAGACTCTGATGGCATAGCAGGACATGCGCCCGTGGGATGTGTGGCCACCGCTATGGGGCAAGTAATGAAACACTGGGATTATCCCAATACAGGTAACGGTTCAAAAACACATTGGTCATATAATTATGGGAGTTATACTGTCAACTTTGGTAACCAAACATACAACTGGGCAGGGATTCCCCTGAAAGGCAGCGGCCAGAATGAGGAACTGGCAAAAATCAACTTTCACATTGGTGTCGCTGTTGAAATGCAATGGGGCCCCGATGGCTCAGGCTCTCAAACAGCGAATGTCGTTTCAGCACTGAAGAATTATTTCAAGTATGACGGATCTTGCCAGCTAATAAACAAAAGCTCTTATAATAATACACAATATAAAGAAATCTTACGAACACAGCTTGACAATAAGTACCCAATGGTGTATTCAGGATCACCAAACAGTGGTGCTGGCCATGCATGGAATTGTGACGGTTATCTTGATGATGAGTTCCACATGAACTGGGGCTGGGGTGGTGCCGGCAACGGTTACTATACCCTTGATGACCTCACATCAACTGCTACCCCGGGTGGTGATGATAATAACTTCAATTATGATCAAAAGGCTGTAAAAAACATTTTCCCTGAAGATAATTACCCTGAATACTGCAGTGGGACAAAAAATATATTCTCTCACCAGGGTGCTTTTGGAGATGGTAGTGCTAATGAGGATTATGAGAATAACACCAGTTGTGAGTACCTGATTTCACCCGATTGCGGACAAATCATTACTTTGAATTTTGAACGATTTGATCTTGCTGAAGGTGATGTCGTTCATATTTATAACGGGGAAACAAGCAACGATCCTCTCCTCGCAACTTTTGACATGGACAATACCCCTTCAGAAGCAGTACAGGGGAATTATGGGGCTCTACTTATTGAATTTTTAACCGATGGCAGTAACACGGACAATGGATGGTATGTGCGTTTTGATTCTGATTATTGTAAAACCGGCCTGTCTCTCACAGAATTAAATGGAAGTGTTACAGATGGAAGTGGCACTTGTGATTATAATAAATCCACAGTATGCTCATGGTACATTGAGCCGGACAATGCCGAATCCATACACCTTGATTTTACTGAATTTGATCTGGGCGGCTCAATGGATTATCTTAGTGTCTATGAAAATGGCCCCGGTAACCTCATAGAGGAATTTAATGCCGGCAATACTCCTACACAAATGGTGGTTGACGCTCCGGTTGTGTTTTTGCAGTTTTATTCAGATTCAGATGATGATGTTGGAAGTGGTTTTACCATTGATTATTCTACAACAGTTGGTATGGAAAATTATCAGCTACTCAAAGAAACTGTTGTTTTTCCAAACCCGGCTTCAGATCAAATTAACCTTGGCTTTTCTTTGGTTAACCCTTCAGAAGTTTCGATCAGAGTCTATGATATGCTAGGCAAAACCGTTGGAAAAACTTCTGTACAGGGAGTCAAAGGATATCAGAAAATAGAACTTGACAAACTGATCGATTTTTCAGAATCAGGAATTTTTCTTGTTGATGTATCCGCTAACAACCATACTGTAACCAAAAGATTAAGTGTTGTCAAATAGTTTTTATTTTTTGGAATTTTCTTCTACCGTTGTACCTGATTTCAGGTGCAACGGTTTTTTGTACTTGTTATGTTTTTTTTTGAATCAGGTGTTTTGTTTAAAAAATATTCTGTATTTTTAGCTGTAATTTTAAACGCACGAATAATGAAAAAAATAAGTTTCATTGTATTGCTCATTATCATTATTTTAAGTTGCCAGGATAAGCAAACAAACAATGATGATGCTAAAAACAATCATTTGATAATGGCTACGGCCTGGTATCAAAAATCAGCAGAAATGGATGCATGCTATTATCAGGCGTTTAATCTGGCAGAAATGGCACTTAAAAATAAAATCAACACCGACAGTTCAACTAAACCAAATGCCATTATCCTGGATGTTGACGAGACACTGCTCGACAACAGCCCCTTTCAGGTGAAAATGATCGAGACAGGAAAACAGTATTCACATGATTTCTGGAAACAATGGACTGACAGAGCAGAAGCTAAAGCCATTCCCGGAGCCATTGAATTTTTGAAGTATGCATCAGATGCTGGCATTGAAATATTTTACATCTCCAACAGAATGGAAAACGAACTGGAATCAACCATTTCCAACATGGAAAAACTTGATTTTCCCGAAACAAGCCACGAACACTTCCTTCTAAAATCAACCACCAGCGATAAAAAAGAACGTCGTAAACAGATAACGCAGACCTATGATGTGCTTTTACTTGTGGGTGATAACCTTGGTGATTTTAGTAACCGTTTTGATAACAGAGAAAAAGATTTTGGAAAAAATAATGTCGCTCAAGAAAAAGATAAGTTCGGAACAGATTTTATCGTTTTGCCTAACCCCATGTATGGCACTTGGGTTAATGCTTTACAAAAACAGTCAGATTGTGAAGATGATGCTGATTTTATTAAAAATTTGCCAAAGCAGCTTGACACATGGGAATAAGCAGTATGAAAAGCATATATTCTGACCATATTAACTTTTATGGAACAAAAAACGACACTGTATTAAGGTGAATTCAAAAAATTCTTTTACAATAACCACATGGGAACAAATGCAACAGAAGGCTTTTTAAGGTCCCCGGATATAATATATAAAAAATGAAACATTATTGTGATTTTGTTGTTATTGATATAGGATAAAAATCAACGGTAATAATTGGTGCCTGGTCAAATGAAATTTAACTGGTCAAAATATAAAGTACTTATAGTTGAGGATGATGAGATTAATTATCAACTTCTGAAGGTGTTTTTAAAAAACACCAGCATACAGATCATACATGCTTCTTCAGGAACAGAAGTTATGGATATCTTTGAAGAAATTATGCCGGATATTGTCCTTATGGATGTACAATTGCCCAGTGTAAATGGGATACAGCTTACAGAAATGATGAAATCCCAGCATCCTGAAATTCCCATTATTGTTCAAACCGCCAGCATACTGGAAACCCAAATGCAAGAAATGATGGATATTGGATGTGAAGATTACCTCATGAAACCAATCAGCAGAGAAAATCTTATATTGGTAATGAAAAAATACCTCAATTAACCCCTCCTGCCATAATTATCAGGATTTTATGCGCAAAAAAGAAGCCGGACGCTTTAACCGAACACTATTTATAATATGCTCAAAGGGGATCTTTATATTCTTCTATAATTTTTTTGACATCTTCGGGGGCAACCCGTCCATAGGTTTTGTCCCCGACCATTACAACCGGTGCCAAACCACAGGCTCCCACACACCTTAAGCATGAAATTGAAAACTTGCCATCATCAGAGGTTTTTCCGACCTGAATATCCAATTGTTTCTTGAATTCATTAAGGACTTTTTCTGCCCCCCTGACATAACATGCAGTACCTGTACAGATTGAGATCGGGTATCTGCCTTTAGGAATCATGGTAAAAAAAGAATAGAAAGTAACCACGCCATACACTTTTGCTACTGAAACATCCAGTTCTTGTGCAATTACTTCCTGAACTTCAGCCGGCAGATATCCAAAATGCTCCTGTGCTTTATGCAACACATTTATCAACTCGCCTGGTACATTATTAAAAGATGCACAGATTTCACTGATTTTTTTTACATCTTTTTCTTTTAATTTTATATGAATGCTTGACATAATTTATAAATGTTAGCTGATGAATATTTTTTTACTTTTTTCGAAATACTTTGTATGCAATAATTTATGTGATTTTTCACCCAAAGGTTTCCCCAGGAAATCCTCGTATAATTTGATAATTTCAGGGTTTTCATGCGATTTCCTGATTTTTTTGCCTTTGTCCTCTTCATAAATTGCGTTGATTCTTGCTTTGAGGATACTGCTGTCGCCGTGATGCAGTGGTTGACCTCCGCCGCCAATACATCCACCGGGACAAGCCATGATTTCTATTGCATGATAATGTGACTCTCCTCTTTTAATTTCTTCAAGTAGCTTTCTGGCATTTCCAAGACCATGAGCAATTCCTATATTTATTTCAGTACCGTCAAAATCAATACTGGCAGACCTTACCCCATCAAACCCCCTCAACTCATTGAATTCGATGTTGGGCAATGGTTTATTTGTATGCATTTCGTATGCCGTACGAAGAGCGGCTTCAATAACGCCTCCTGTTACCCCGAAAATAACACCTGCGCCAGTTGATTCCCCCATTGGCCGGTCAAAATCTTCTTCCGGCAGATCATCAATGCCACCCAGGCTTTGTTTGATCATCTGCGACAATTCTCTGGTGGTGATAGAATAATCAACGTCAGGATTTCCATCCACTTTAAACTCATCCCTTTGTGCCTCATATTTTTTGGCAAGGCACGGCATAACAGACACCACCACCATATCTTCCCGTTTAACTTTTAATTTGTCTGCCATATAGGTTTTTGCCACTGCACCAAATATTTGTTGTGGTGATTTAGCAGAAGAAGGGATATCCTTTAGTTCAGGAAACTGATACTCAAAGAAATTCACCCAGCCCGGGCAGCATGAAGTAAGGATAGGCAACTGTACCGATGTATCACCTTCAAGGTGCTTTGTTAAACGGTCAAGCAATTCTGCCCCTTCTTCCATTATGGTAAGGTCTGCAGCAAAATCAGTATCGAACACATGATCAAATCCAATTCTTCTCAGTGCTGCCGTCATTTTTCCGGTCACGAGGGTACCGGGCTTCTTCCCGAAAGCCTCTCCCAGAGCTGCTCTTACAGCAGGAGCCGTTTGAACAACAACAGTTTTATTGGGGTCTGCCAAAGCCCTTACAACTTTATTTGAATGGTCAACTTCTGTAAGCGCCCCGGTAGGACAAACAGCCACACATTGACCGCAATATGTACAGGGGGATTTTTCAATATCCTGTTCAAATGCAGGGGCAACAACAGCCTCAAAACCTCTGTTAATACCAGATAAGACACCACAAGTCTGAACATCATTACACATTGTTTCGCACCTTCTGCACATTATGCACTTATCCATATCCCTTATGATGGAAGGGGAATAATCTTCTTTATAAGTTGATTGTTCTCCCTTATAGTGGATTTCCCTTATTCCCAGGTCCTGGGCGAGTTTTTGAAGATCGCAAGTGCCATTTTTAGCACAAATAAGGCAATCAAACGGATGATCGGATAATATAAGTTCCAGCACCGTTTTACGTGCATTTAATACCCTGGCAGTGTGTGTTTTTATTTCCATGCCTTCTGTACATTCAGTGATGCATGAAGGAGGCAGGTTTTTACGCCCCTCCACCTCCACAACACACATCCTGCATCCACCAGGTTTATGTTCAATACACATATCTTCGAGTTGCATATAACATAGAGTGGGGATATGTATTGCCGCCTTTTTGCAAGCATGAAAAACTGTTGTACCTTTTTCTACAGTCAGGGCTTTTCCATCAATTTTAATATTTATTTCGGCCATGTTTATTCTGTTTTTAATTAATTGAAATTGCGTTAAACTTACAAGCCTCATAACAGGCTCCACATTTTATACAAATATCCTGATTAATGGTGTGTGGTAATTTGCGTTCTCCCGTTATTGCGTTGACAGGACACTTTCTTGCACAAGCGGTACATCCGACACAGGCTTCTTCGTCAATGACATATATTTTCAATGCTGTACATTGACCGGCAGGGCATTTATGATCGGTCACATGCGCCATGTATTCATCATAAAAGTTATCAAGGGTTGATAAAATAGGATTGGGGGCACTTTGTCCGAGTCCGCAAAGGGATGTATCTTTTATTACATCGCCTAAATTTCTGAGAAGGTCAATGTCTTCCTCCTTGCCCTTCCCTTCTGTGATCCTGTCAAGAATTTCGTGAAGCCTCTTATTACCAACTCTGCATGGCGTACATTTACCACAACTTTCCTCGACGGTAAATTCGAGATAAAATTTTGAAACAGAAACCATACAGTCATCTTCATCCATTACAATCATGCCGCCTGACCCCATCATAGAACCAGCATCAATCAGGTTATCAAAGTCAATGGGTGTATCAAGGTGTTTTTCAGTAAGACACCCTCCTGAGGGCCCTCCGGTCTGCACTGCTTTAAATTTTTTACCGTCTTTAATGCCACCTCCAATTTCATAAATAACTTCTCTCAACGTTGTTCCCATTGGCACTTCGATCAGGCCAACATTATTAATTTTTCCAGCAAGAGCAAAAACTTTTGTGCCTTTGGATTTTTCAGTGCCTGTTTTGGCGAACCAGTCAGCGCCTTTAAGCAAAATAACGGGTACATTCGCAAACGTTTCGACATTGTTTACATTCGTGGGCTTTCCATTATACCCTGATTCGGCAGGGAAAGGTGGTTTCACCGTAGGCTCACCCCTTTCACCTTCCATTGAGTGAATAAGGGCAGTTTCTTCACCACAAACAAAAGCGCCCGCTCCATATCTTAGTTCGATATCAAAATCAAATCCTGAACCCAAAATATCCTGCCCGAGCAATCCCAGATTCCTCGCCTGATTAATTGCAACTTTTAATCTTTTTATGGCGAGGGGATATTCAGCCCGTATATATATCAGGCCTTTATTGGCACCTGTTGAATATCCGCAGATAGCCATAGCTTCCAGCACAGAATGCGGATCACCTTCAAGAATAGACCTGTCCATAAAAGCCCCGGGATCTCCTTCATCAGCGTTACAAACAACATATTTTTGATCAGACACATTGTTTGCAGCAAACTGCCATTTAAGACCAGTGGGGAAACCACCACCACCTCTTCCGCGCAAGCCTGAATCTTTAACAATATCAATGACTTTCTGCGGAGACATTTCTGTTAAAGCTTTTGCAAGAGCCATATATGCTTTATTTGCAATTGCTTCATCAATATCCTCGGGGTCTATGAAACCACAATTTCTGAGAGCAATTCTAAGTTGCTTTTTGTAAAATCCCGTGTCCTTAGAATCGCTGATTTTTTCATCTTTATCCGGATCTTTATACAGAAGTTTTTCTACTTTTCTTCCTTTGATGATATGCTCGTCAATAATTACCGTAGCATCTGCAGGTTTAACCTCTACATAAAAAGTTTTGTCAGGCAGTATTTTAACGATAGGCCCTTTTTCGCAAAAGCCAAAACAACCTGTTTGCACCACTTGTATTTGATCACTAAGGGCTTTAGTTTCCAGTTCCTTTTTCAGGTTTTCAAGTAATTCCCGGCTGTTGGAGGCATGACACCCCGTCCCTCCACAAACAAGAATATGCATTTTATATTTATCCATTTTCATTACCTCCGATTAATTAATTATTCGTCAATAGTTTCATAATTCTGTGGGATAATACCATCAACCAGTTCTCCTGATTTAATGTGTTTTTCAATGATCTCATCAGCTTTTTTTTCATCTGCATATCCGTAAACCACAGGCTCTTTGCCCGGCATAGTTATTTCAACAGTAGGCTCAGCATAACAATACCCCATACATCCGGTTTGAGTAACTACAGCATCAATATTGCGTTTATCAAGCTCATTCATAAAATACTCCATAGTTTCTTTAGCACCTGAAGCAATTCCGCAAGTAGCCATAGCAATTTTTACCTGAATAATAGCCTCAGGGTGATTTGCCTTTGTCCTGCGGTGTAATTTAGACCTGACATCATGATGTCTTTTTTTGAGTTCTTCCAGGGATTTAATATTAGCCATTTTGATTTATTTTTATTGTTTTACAAAATACGATTAAAATATTTGTTGCAAAAATAGTGATTTATATGTTAAAACAATAACGATGTTAAAATATTAACAATGTTATCAAACATAAGCTGTTTGCAGTTTTTACTGTTATTTTATTAATGCTGTTTATTAAATAACATTATCTTTGTAATCACGTTCATTTTGTGTCTAAGATAATGAGGATAATAATTTAAGCCCAATGAATAACGAAGAAATAAAAAATATCTTAAAAAGCTACCCTGATAAATCAACAAAAGACCTGATTCCTGTTTTACAGGATATTCAGAATAAATTCGGCCTGATTTCCGAATCACATATCAACCAGGTGAGCCATGCACTTAATGTGCCATGCAGCAACGTTTACGGTGTAGCAACATATTACGACCAGTTTAAATTCACTGCTGATTCAAAATTTCACATAAAAATATGCAACGGATCAGCTTGTTATATTAATGGATATCACAATATCCTCACGGAATTGCGGAAACATTTAAACATACAGGACAACGGCATATCTGCAGATGGTACATACAGCCTTGAAAAAGTGCCGTGTTTCGGGGCCTGTGCTTTATCACCAGTTGTTGAGATTAACGGGGTATTCTATACCAAAGTGACAAAACGCAAAATCCGGGATATAATCAAAGCAATACATGAATAAATATAAAAACATCATAAGGCAGAATCTTCCTCAATTGCTATTGCAAAGGAAAAAAAGGCAAATTGAGCCTGAAGTAGGGCAGGCAATTGACGTCCTTTGTCAACATTCAACAACAACCCCAACCGTTTATATCGGCACTTCAACTTGTGGAATAATTGCCGGGGCAGATAAAACACTTGAAAAAATAGAGGAATATAAAAAAAACAACCTGCCGGATTTGCATATCGTAGAAGTTGGTTGCACGGGTATGTGTAATGCAGAACCTGTTATGGACATTCAGCTGCCCGGCAGACAAAGGCTGTCTTTTCGTAATGTTAAGGCCATGGATGTTGATACCATCATTGACGGCACATTAAATAATTATCCACCGGCAAAAAAAATACTTGGCCAATATAAAACACAGGGCATAGCTGAATGGCCGGAGGTCCCCTATTTACATGACCTTGATTTTTTTTCATCTCAAAAACACATCATATTAAAAAGAGCAGGCTTTTCAGACCCCGGCAGCATTGAGGAATACATTGCTCTAAACGGATACAACGCTTTTACAACTGCCATCACACAATATACATCAAAAGAATTATGTGATCTTATGATAAGCAGTAAGCTAAAAGGCAGGAGTGGGAGCGGGTACCTTACAGGCGAAAAATGGAAAAACGGCCTTGAGCAGGTAAATTCCACGAAATATTTTATTTGTAACGCTGATGAAAGTGATCCTGGTTCATTTGTTGACCGGAGCATTGCAGAAAGCGATCCACACCTTGTGATCGAAGGCATTGCCATTGGCGCCTATGCTGTAAAAGCCTCAGAGGCCATAATTTATATCCGCGAGAGATATGCCAATGCCATTAAATTGCTCACCAAAGCCATAGAAAGTTGCTATAATGCAGGCATAATCGGCGAAAATATTATGGGCAGCGGATTCAACCTGAATATACGGCTGATCAAAGGGCCGGGAGCTTTTGTCTGCGGCGAAGAAACTGCCCTCATTGCCAGCATCGAAGGACGCAGAGGCATGCCTTCAACGAGGCCGCCTTATCCAACAGAAACAGGGCTTTTTGGCAAGCCAACCATTGTTAATAACCTGGAAACCATTGCTAATGTGCGTAGTATCATTGAAAATAGTCCCGCAGAATTTATCAAAACAGGAACAAAGCACAGTACCGGTACTAAATTATTCTCGGTAAGTGGTAAAATTGCCAATCCCGGCATTATTGAGGTCCCTATGGGAAGTAAAATAAGCGATGTGATTTCAATATGCGGTGGCATACCAAACGATAAAGAACTTAAAGCCATTCACGTGGGAGGCCCTTCAGGGGGATTCCTGTCCTTATCAGAACTTGACCTGAACATCGATTATGATGAGTTGATAAATGCAGGGGTATGGATGGGGTCAGGAAGCTTTATCGTTTTAGATGATGACAATTGTATTATTGATACATCGAAGTATTTTATAGATTTCATTAAAAATGAAAGTTGTGGAAAATGTATTCCCTGCAGGGAAGGTTCGCACAGGATTGGCGAAATTCTCAGCCGGATAACAAAAAAAACCGCCAATAACACAAAACATGAAACCTTGCAGAGATTTAAAGGCGTAATGCAGCTCGAAGATCTGGCTTCCGTGATGAAAGACACATCGTTATGCGGATTGGGAAGGCATGCCCCTGATACTGTGTTAAGCTCACTTGCTAAATTCAGAAAAGAATATGAAGCTCACATATTTGATAAGCATTGCCAAGCTGGCGTTTGTAAAGGATTAAAAACATTTAAAATTGATGTTGAAAAATGCACAGGTTGCACACTATGTGCAAAAAAATGCCCTGAAGATGCCATTGTCGGGAACATCAGGCAACCCCATTTCATCATAGAAGACAAGTGTATCGGTTGTGGAATTTGCTATGAGCAATGTAAATTCAATGCCATTTTAATCAGTTAAGGGTCACTATGAAAACGGATATTTACATAAACAATCAAAAAACAACCGCAACAAAAGGACAAACGATTCTTAACTTGCTTAAAAACCAGGGAATCAGAATCCCCACTTTGTGTAATTTACCTGTGTTGACGCCAACCGGGGCTTGCCGTTTGTGCGTGGTTGAGGTTGAGGGACAAACGGAATTGGTAACAGCCTGTTCACACCCTGTAAAAGAAAACATGCGTATCCATACACATTCACCACGGGTATTAAAAGCACGCAAAACCTTGCTTGAACTGCTTCTTGCAAACCACCCTGATGATTGTCTTTATTGCAAAAACAATCAACAATGTGAGTTGCAGGAACTTGCCATCGAACTTAATATCAGGGAAAGGAAATTCCGGGGCACAAAAAAAGAGCAGCACATTGACCATTCCAGCCAGGCCATTGTAAAAGATACCAGCAAGTGCATACTTTGTGGCAGGTGCATCCGGATATGTGATGAAATTATGAATGTCAATGCCATTGACTATTCCGGTCGGGGACACAAAACCAAAGTTGATACCTGTATGAGCAAAGGCTTAAATTTTTCAACCTGTATTTCCTGCGGCCAATGTGTTATAGCATGTCCAACCAGGGCATTGAGTGAAATGTCATCACTTGACAAACTAATTAAGGCCCTGAGAAATGATGCTGTTTCCGTGTATATTCATATATCCAGCGAAGTGATCTTGTCCATCTGCCGTTATCTTGGATTAAAACCCGGATTAAAAGCAAAAGGAATGCTTATCAATGCCATTTCAAAATGTGGGTTTGAGAAAGTCTTTGACTGTGGTTTTGCCGGCGATATTTTTATTGAAGAAACCAAAAAAGAATTGAACGGGTTTTTAGCACAAAAAAAACCATATATATTGACACATTGCCCTTCAGTTAAATCATACATAGAACAGTTTTTCCCTGAGCTTACAGGCAACACAAACCATTTAAAAAGTTCATGGCAGATAATGTCAAAGATTGTTAAAAATATTTACGCTGAAAAAGACAACATAAAACCCGATAATTTATTTACTGTTTCGGTAAATACCTGTACTTCATCCAAAGCAGAAGCCTGGCGTGTTGATATGATGACCAACAGCGTTCAGGACCTGGATGCAGTATTGTCTGTAAGCGATATGGTTCAACTGTTTAAACTTAACGGCATTGAAATTCAGAAGCTTGATAAAAAAGATTTTGATTTTCCTTATAACATGTCGAGTTCGGCTGCTTCACTGATTGATGTCCCCGGGGGATTAACAGAAGCTGTACTGAGAAGCATGGAATCAAAAAATTCAGGTTTTAATGGTAAAATTCAGGAACTAAGAGGGATCAAGTCAGAAAAAACAATTGAAAGAAAACCGAAGGAAAAAGGCTTGAAAATAAAAATAGTCAATGAAATCAGGCATGCTATACCCTACCTTAATGCCATAGCAAAAGGGAATTGTGATTTTGATATGCTGGAAATATCAACCTACCCTGAAGTTGGTAGTGAAAGCAACAAAAACCAACAGCTCTTTGCCAGTGATATATACAAATACGATGACAGCTCACCCAACAAGGTTTCCGGAAGTAATCCCCTGTTAAAGGCTTTTTATAATGACAATCAGGATGTCAGAAATTTTGAGGATTTGTTTTATTACAATTTAAAAAGATGAACAACGTAACAAGCCCACATAATCCCCTGGTATATACGATAAAAGATCGTTGTAAAATGTGCTATACCTGTGTACGGGAATGCCCGGCTAAGGCCATCCGAATCATTGAAGGACAAGCTGAAGTCATTTACGACAGGTGCATAGGTTGTGGTAATTGTGTGAAAGTATGCACAAGAAAAGCCAAAAACTTCAGAAAAACACATAGCAGGGTACAGCATCTTTTACACTCAGATAAGCCCTCCATTGCATTGGTGGCGCCTAGTTTTCCGGCAGAATTTAATGAATTCGCTGATTACAGAACCTTTGTCGGGTTGTTAAAAAAGACCGGCTTTAAAAAAGTTGTTGAAGTTTCATTCGGAGCAGACCTTGTTGCAAAGGAATACAAAGCAATACTCACTTCGGATAAAAACAAACGGTATATAAGTTCTGACTGCCCTGCCATTGTAGAATACATCAGAAAATACCACCCTGCACTTATTAACAACCTGGCTCCGGTAGTTTCTCCTGTAATGGCGCTTGCCAGAGTTTTAAGAGAGGAGTACCACGATAAGTACAATTTGGTCTTTATTGGCCCCTGCATAGCAAAGAAAGAAGAATCAAAAGAGCTTGATGAGGTCATTACTTTTTCAGAATTGCGTGAATTTTTTGAATCAACAGACATGGGTGAAGAAGCCATTGAGAAAAAAGATTTTGATCAGCCTCACAGCGGCCGGGGTGCTATCTTTCCTGTTAGCAGGGGACTTATTCAAACGATGAATATGCAGGAAAACCTTATCACCGGTAATGTTGTGGTGGCAGAGGGAAGAGAAAACTTTAAAGAAGCTTTACAGGAATTTGATAACGGATTAATAAACGACCATCACCTTGAATTGTTATGTTGTGAAGGATGCATCATGGGAGCTGGTATGTCAGGCAAGGGCAAACGTTATGAAAACAGTGCGTATATCACAAAATACGTTAAAAACAAATTGCATAATCTTGATATCAGTGACTGGCAAAAATACATGGATACATATAAAAACTTAGACCTAAGCCGCTATTTTGAAACTGACGATCAAAGGGTTAAACTTCCCTCTTCCGGGGAAATTCAGGAAGTATGGAAAGCCATGGGGAAAACATCACCCGAGGACAGGCTGGATTGTCATGCCTGTGGTTATGAATCCTGTGAAGAGCACGCCATTGCCGTTTGCAGGGGATTGGCTGAATATGACATGTGTCTGCCTTATACCATTGAAAAGCTTCACCATTCTGTAGAACAACTAAATGAAAAAAATGAACATTTAAGTAACATGAAACAAGCCCTCAGGCAAAGTGAAAAACTTGCTCACCTGGGACAGCTTTCTGCAGGCATAGCCCATGAGTTAAACAATCCCCTTGGTGTGGTAATCATGTACAGCAATATGTTACTGGATGAAACTGATGAATCTAACGAGAATTATGATGATTATAAAATGATCACAGATCAAGCCTTGAGGTGTAAAAAAATTGTGGGAGACCTGTTGAATTTTGCCAGAAAAAACCAGGTAAAACGAAACGAAAGTGACATTGCAGACCTGATTAAACAAAGCATAAATGCCCTGTTAATACCGGAAAATGTTAATATCAGAATAAACAACAAACTGAAAAATCCAAAATTGCTTGCCGATGGAGAACAACTCATACAAGCATTTTCAAATTTGATTAAAAATGGCATTGAAGCCATGCCGGATGGCGGTAAATTAGAAATCATACTCAATGATGATCCCGGTACCATTTATGTGAATCTCACTGATGAAGGATTTGGAATTCCTGAAGAAAACAGGGAAAAAGTGTTCACCCCATTTTTTACCACCAAAGGCATTGGTAAAGGTACAGGATTGGGCTTACCCACCATTTACGGAATTATAAAAATGCATAAAGGGAAAATCAACTTTAAGAGCAACACAGACCCGGAAAAAGGCAAAACAGGAACATGTTTTACATTAGAAATACCAAGAAATTTATGAGCATAAATAAAATTAATATCCTTGTCACTGATGATGATATAGATTATCTCTTTCAGATGAAAAGTAAATTGCAAAAACAAGGGTTCAACATCATTACGGCTGAAAGCAGAAAGGAAGCAGAACATATTCTCGTTTCATTCAGACCGGACCTTTGTGTTTTTGACATGATGATGGAAGAAGATGACAGTGGCCTTGTGCTTGCACATCATTGTAAAAATTTATACCCGGATGTGCCGGTTATTATCGCTACAGGCGTCAGGTCAGAAACGGGATACTCCTTTGATCCGGAATCGGAAAATGATGCCTCATGGATAAAAGCTGAGCTTTTCGTTGAAAAAGGCATTGCTACTGAACAACTGGAAATACAAATCAATAAATTACTCAAAAAAAAGCATAAAAATGGATAAATTTAAAGTGCTTGCTGTGGATGATGAGCCCGGTATTTGTTCGGGCATAAAACGGGTTTTAAGTAAATTTACCGTGGATTACCCTTTTATGGATGAAGAAATTGGTTTTTCCGTACAGGAAGCTGCTGACGGAGAAACTGCAATCAATATTATCCGCAATGATACACCGGATATTGTTTTGCTGGACAATAAATTACCCGGCATACAAGGCATAGATGTTCTCGATTTTATCAATAAAGAACAAATTAATACATGGGTAATTATGATCACATCATACGCCTCGCTTGACTTAGCAGTAAAGGCCACAAAACAGGGGGCTTATGATTTTGTGCCGAAACCGTTTACCCCGCAGGAATTACGATCATCCATAGAAAATGTCAGCAAACAGGTATTCCTTAAACGAATGACCCAGCAATTAAATAAACAGGGAAAGCGCATCAGATTTCAGTTTTTGTCACTCCTGTCTCACGAACTAAAAGCCCCGATAAATGCTGTAGAAGGATACCTGACAATGATGCAGGAAAAAACAGAAGGTGATGATATAGACAATTATTCGACCATCATAAACCGCTCTATCGAACGCATTAAAGGCATGCAGGATATGATAATGGACTTGCTTGACCTTACAAATATAGAATCCGGAAAAAAACAAAATAAAATTGAAGCTGTTGACATTGTTGATATAGCACGAGACTCTATTGATAAAATGCAACCCTATGCCATACAAAAAGAGGTAAGCATTAAGCTTGAAGCCCCGGAAAATTTATATTTCGATGCCAATAAAGATGAAATGGAGATCATCATTAATAATCTTTTATCCAACGGGATAAAGTACAACAAAAAAGGTGGTTCTGTCATATGTTCATTAACAGACATGGATCAATCATTTGAAATAAAAATCACGGATACCGGTATCGGCATCAGCGATGAAGATAAATCAAAACTTTTCCAGGAATTTTCGAGGATACGCAATGAACAAACAAAACGCATAAGCGGTAGTGGACTGGGCCTGAGCATCGTTAAAAAAATCGCAGCCAAATATGGTGGTAAAATCAGTGTGAAAAGTGACATAAATAAAGGATCAACATTTGCTATAACTTTTAATAAAAACAAAAATTATGGATCTTCCTGAAAAATCAGTAGAACGCATAAGTCAGTACAGAAAAATCCTTCTGGAAAAAGAAAAAAACGGAAAAACGCATATCTATTCCCACGAACTGGCAGGACAACTAAATCTCACACCTGTACAAGTGAGAAGAGACATAATGCTTATAGGGTATTCCGGAACGCAGCGAAAGGGGTATGTAATAAAAGATTTGTATGCAAGAATTATTAAAGTATTGAACCAGGGCAATAAATTAAACATTGCCATGGTTGGAATGGGAAATCTTGGAAAAGCAATTTCATCTTATTTTGAAGGCAAAAACCCCAGCCTGGAAATTAAAGCCGGATTTGATAACAATGAGAACAAAATCGACAGAATTATTTCCGGGATCAAATGCTATCACATCAGCGAATTACAAAAAAAGATTAAAGAGCTGAACATATCAATAGCCATCTTGACACTTCCTCCCGAACAAGCACAAAATGTAACCGATAAGCTTGTTATGGCAGGAATTAAGGGAATACTTAATTTTACCGGGGTTACGCTGAAGGTCCCCCCAAACATATATGTTGAAGATTATGATATGAGCAGTTCACTTGAAAAAGTGGCATATTTCGTCAATCACAAATCATAAATTTACCCTGAATAGAGCTTAATATAAAATGAAAATACACGAATCGTTTGATAATTTCGGATACATAAAAAATCCCGTTGTGACAACAGGCAGTTTCGACGGCGTGCACATTGGCCATAAAACAATAATTAACAGGCTGAATAAGCTGGCCGGCAACATTAATGGAGAATCTGTACTTATTACCTTTCATCCGCATCCGAGAAAAGTGTTGTACCCTGAAAAATCCAAAAATCTGAAATTAATCAATACACAGAGAGAGAAAATGAAACTGTTGGCAAAAACAGGCCTTGATCACCTTTTTATCATTCCTTTTGATGTTGAATTTTCAAAAATCACTTCTCATCAGTTTGTCCATGAAATTTTGATTGATAAACTTGGCGCAAAAATCATAGTTGTCGGTTTTAATCACCATTTCGGACATAACAGGGAAGGCGATTACGAATACCTTTATAAACTAAGCAAAAAACATGATTTCAAAGTGGAAGAAATTCCACAACAAGATATTGAGAATGAAGCCGTAAGCTCAACAAGGATACGTAAAGCACTAACAGAAGGACACATACAAAGGGCCAACGCCTCGCTTGATAACCTGTTCTTCTTTTCGGGAATGCTGACGAACCATCATTTTTTGCAAAATCACGCTCCTCACAGGATATTTAAGCTTAATATAGAAGAGGATATTAAAATAATTCCCCCCGAAGGCATATATGCAGCTTCAACAATTATTAACAATCAGGAAACCAGAGCCATGGTCATAATTAATAAGGCTGCTGACACGAAAAATAATGTGTTTGTACATTTCATGGAGGAACCTTCCGATGTTAGTAAACATATATGCTATATTATTTTACATAAAAAAATACGAAAAGACCTGGGGGACGGGGACACAGATTTTAAACACATAATTGAAACAGACAAACATAAAATTAACGAACTGATTTATTAGTTTAGAGTTTATTAAACATTCAAAAACCCATTGTTGTATGGACAAAAACATAACCATTACCATTTGCCTGGGGTCTTCTTGCTACAGCAGAGGAAACAAAGAAACCGTATCCGAAATTCAGGCATACCTTGAAGAGAAAGGTCTGACTGATAAAATCAAATTTAAAGGGGGGCATTGTTTTGGCAATTGCAGTGACGGCCCGGTTATGATCATAAATGATAAAACCTATTATAACATTAACCCTGATAATGCCATTGAGATTATCGATGACATTTTAAAAACACATAAATAAATGCTATTTTTATCAATGAACCCTGTTGTTATATGTCACTAATCTGGATAAATAAAAACAAGTGCAAAAAATGTTACACATGTGTTCGCACATGCCCTGTAAAAGCAATCTCATATGATAATAAAGCGGCTGTTGCAGAAATAAACCCGGACCGGTGTATTTTATGCGGCAATTGCTTTGTATCCTGCGCTGCAAATGCTGTGGAATTTAAAGACGATACCGAAACTGTTAAAAAGCTGGTTTCAGGGAAAAACAAAACCGTTGCCATTGTGGCCCCAAGCATTGCAGCTGAATTTCCGGATGTTACAGATCACAAAAACTTTGTGGGGATGATACGTTCACTCGGGTTCGATTATGTCAGTGAAGTATCATTTGCTGCGGATATTGTTGCCAGGAAAACCAAATCAACCTTAAAAAATGCCAAAGGAAAATATTACATCACTGCCAATTGCCCGCCGGTTATAGACTATATTCGAAAATTTCAACCCGAACTGATACCTAACCTTATGCCGCTAAAATCACCAATGCTGGTACAAGCACAGGTGGTTCAAAAATTATACGGCCGCAATATAAAGACTGTGTATATCGGTCCCTGTATAGCACAAAAAAAGGAAGCAGAAGAATATGCAGGCGAATACCCTGTACATGCTGTTCTCACTTTTTTTGAGTTGAGAAAATTGTTCAGGGAAAACAACATACTTGAAAACTCAGTGAAATTTTCCGAGTTCGATCCGCCTTTCGGGCGAAAAGGCTCTTTATACCCATTGAGCTCAGGCATTTTAAAAGCCGCTAACACTGATGAAAACCCACTGAATAACAGAATAATGACCGTTGAAGGGAAAAATGCTTTCAAACCGGCTCTGGATGATTTTGGCAACATCCCGGCCATTAAACATCACCTTAACATCTTTTATTGTGAGGGTTGCGCTATGGGACCGGGCACCACCATGACCAATATACGTAAATTGCAGAGGCAGAGCCTTGTGGTAAATTATGCTGCCAAAAGAATGGAAATAAGCAATGAGAAAGACTGGAAACTCCAAATACGGAAATTCAATAAAACAGAAAACGGCAGGGCTTATAAGGCCGATGATCAAAGGGTAAGTCCCCCTGACAAAAATAAAGTTAAAGAAGTACTTACACTTCTGGGAAAAGACAAGCCTATGAATATAAATTGCGGCCAGTGCGGTTATGAATCCTGTCATGACTTTGCCGTTGATGTTGCCAAAGGCCTTACAAAACCCGAAATGTGTATTAATTTTATATTGCGAAACAGGCAGGAATACATTGATAAATTAAGCCAAAGCAATAAAAAACTTGCAAAAACACAGGAAGCCCTTCGTAAATCAGAACAATTAGCACGCAAAGACCATGAGGCCGTTAAAGAAGCAATGGCCATAACAACATCTATGATGCAAAAATTGCCTTCCGGCGTTGTGCTTCTTGATAAAAACATGAAAATCGTTCAGTCAAATAACAGGTTTATAAATTTGCTTGGTGAAGAAGCCCTTTCCATCAATGAGGTAGTTCCCGGCCTGAAAGGGGCAGACATCAAAACACTACTGCCTTATAATGTATATAACATGTTTTCTTATGTGCTCTCCAAAAACAAACCTATCATTAACAGGGATATAACCATAAACAACAAAATGCTCAACATCTCTGTTTTTACCATTAAACGAAAAGACATTGTTGGGGGTGTCATCAGGGATTTACACGAACCTGCCGTCAGAAGTGATGAGGTGATCAACCGGTTGAGGGAAGTCATTGACAAAAACCTGGAAATGGTGCAGCAAATCGGATTCCTGCTGGGAGAAGGAGCATCAGATACAGAAAAAAGGCTCAATGCAATCATTGAAACTTTTGAAAATGATAATAAAAAAGACAATAACTGATGCCTGAGGATGTATTTATTGAAATAGAAGCACAACAAGTGAGCCATACCGGCGAAAGAATCTGCGGGGATGTATTCCGGAAAAAAAAGATCAGTGAAGAAGCCCGGATAATAGCTGTACTCTCTGACGGCATGGGACATGGTGTAAAAGCGAACATGCTGGCAACCCTTACTGCCACCATGGCAATGAATTTTACCATAGAACACCGCAACCCGGAAACCATTGCCGAAATCATCATGAACACCTTGCCGGTTTGCAGCAAAAGAAAATTATCGTATGCCACATTCAGCATTATTGATGTTGAAATAAACGGAAAAGCCCATATTTTGGAATATGACAACCCTGAGGCCGTTATTTTCCGTAATGAACAACTCCTTCCGGTTAAATGGCAGGAGATCATTATGAGCAGTGAAAAACACAAAGGCAAAAAACTGCGCTATTACACATTTACACCAAAGCTTGGAGACAGAATATTTATTTTCAGTGACGGCATCACTCAAAGCGGCATGGGAAGCGACAGATATCCTTTTGGGTGGGGCAATAAAAACCTCCGGAATTTCATTGCCAATACCGTTCATAATGAGCCTGATATATCCGCTGAAAAATTAGCCGGGAAAATAGTAAATAAAGCGGTGCAACACGATGCATACAAATCTAAAGATGACACTTCCTGTGCATCTGTATATTTCAGAAAACCCAGGAAACTTTTAATCATTACCGGCCCCCCGATTGACCCTGCCCAAGACGCTGAGTTAGCAAAAAAAGCTGAAGCATACAACGGTAAAAAAATCATCTGTGGTGGTTCCACCATTGATATCATGGCAAGGGAACTCAATATTGAAGTCACCGACAGCCTTGATATTATTGATTCCGATCTGCCACCCCTGTCTTATCTGAAGGGTTTTGATCTGGCAACCGAAGGCATCCTCACCCTGAATAAAACAGGTGAAATCCTTGAAACACTGACAAAAAATGATAAACCGGGAAAAGGACCCGCAGATTTGCTTGTAAAATATTTACTCGACAGCGATAAAATTGATTTCATTGTCGGCACAAAGATCAACGAAGCCCACCAGGATCCTAATGTCCCGGTAGATCTTGACATAAGGCGAACAGCAGTAAAAAGAATCGCCGGAATACTAAAGGAAAAATACTTGAAAGAAATAAATATTGAGTTTATTTAAACATCCCTCAATTTTAGGATTAGGCGCTTATTTCGTAACTTTTACCAACATGTTGTCGATAAATTCCAAGCACCAAAATGCAAAGAAATTCCAAAACTTGTCCGGCGAAGACGGATAACAAGCACCAAACCTGTGACGACGAATGCAGGTCATAAAAATATTGTAAATTTATCTGGCGACAACCTGTCCGGCGAAGCTTTTTGCGGAGACGGATCCAAAATAAATCCAAAGCTCCAAAACCAAAATAGTTGATACCACAAAAGTAACTTTTTGCACCTGTTGATTTGTTAATCAAAATATTATTGAGCTCTTCGGGTTTATTACATTGTCATTTATTTTTTTACTATGTTGGTTTGTTGCTGTGTTTTGGC